>DASVYI010000184.1:0-5489 GCA_036392275.1 Nitrosospira sp.
TTCTCCACTCCCCAGAATCACCAGTTGAGCGGGTATTTCAATCAGATCCTTCGCCACTTGCAGCAGCAGGTCGTAACCCTTTTGGTACGTGATACGGCTGACGGCGCCAAATAGCGGAATGTGAGGATCGACAGCCAACCCCAGCAACTGCTGTAATATTTTTTTGTTAACGGATTTTGCGGCCAGCGTGCTCGCCGAATAATTTCGCGCGAGGTAGGGATCGATTTCAGGATCCCACTCATCGGTGGCAATACCATTGAGAATACCGCTGATATCCTCCCTTCGCGAAGCCAGCAGGCCCTGCATTCCGAAGCCCAGCGGCGCGGACTGAATTTCGCGGGCGTAAGTGGGGCTCACGGTGGAGATGCGGTCGGAATAATACAGTCCAGCCTTGAGAAATGACATGCCGCCATAATATTCCAGGCCATTCATATCGAAGCTTGCGGCGGGCAATCCCAGTTGAGCTACGGTGTCCGGAGGAAATACGCCTTGAAATGCAAGATTGTGTATCGTCATCAGGGAAGCTGCTTTCTGTCCCGGATGAAAATGAAGGTATGCGGGCACGAGGCCGCTTTGCCAATCGTTGCAGTGCGCAATTCCGGGGCGCCAGGCAATCGGACTGGCATCGCTCGCAAGTAGAGCTCCGATTCGGGACAGAAGCCCGAAACGCAGGGCATTATCCGGCCAGTTGCGGCCAGCTGCATCGGTGTAAGGGTCGCCGTCGCGGCGATAAAACGGCGGACAATCGATGATCAGTATGGGAAGGTCCCTGGCTCCGCCTACCGGCAGCTTCGCGGACAGGAGCGCCGCTGGCGGAAACGGAGGCTGGGAAGCAAATTCCGCTATTTTGCGTTTATATCTCAGTCCTGCCAGGACTTGAGGATAGCCTGGAATGAGCACACGCATATCCATGCTCAATTCACGCAGCGCCGCCGGTAACGCCGCGCTGACATCGCCCAGGCCGCCGGTTTTATTCAGAGGATGAATTTCCGGCGTGACGAAAAGGACCCGAAGACCGGAATGAGCGGAACCGAACAGCATGATTGAACCTAAATCCGTTTTTTCTGTTTTTACGCGTGAAGATCCCCCCTTACTCCTTACTCCCGTACCCGGTTTCTTCACACCTCATCCGTTAATACCACAATGCCACGCACGTTTTCAAGCGAAAGAATGATTCCCGCCAGCGGCGGGAGCGTAATGGCGAGTGAATTGGGCCATCCCATCCATGATTCGGCGCTTGCATCGATACGTCCCCTATTGCCCATATTACTGCCGCCGTAATATGAAGAGTCGCTGTTGAATATTTCATAAAAGGTTCCCTCGGCCGGAACACCGATACGATATTCTTTTCGCGGCACAGGCGTAAAATTCAGAACGACCACCACGAACGATCCGTCGCGCGCACGGCGCAGATAGCTGATGACAGAACTGTCGGCATCGTGGCAATCTCCCCAGGTGAAACCTTCTGGCGAAAAGTCGAGCTGGTGCAATGCGGGAACATTGCTGTACAGGTGATTGAGATCCTGCAACAACGCCCTTACGCCGCGGTTCTGGGGATATTCGAGCAGTTTCCAGTCCAGCGCCTCTCCAGAATTCCATTCACGCCACTGCGCGAATTCGTTACCCATGAAATTGAGTTTTTTGCCGGGATAAGTCATCTGGTACGAGAACAACAGGCGCAGGTTCGCAAACTGCTGCCATGTGTCACCGGGCATTTTGCCTAGTAATGAGCCTTTGCCATGCACGACTTCATCGTGCGAAAGCGGCAGCACGAAGTTTTCGGTGTATGCATACAATTGACCGAATGTAAGCTGCTCATGATGAAAGCGCCGGTGAATAGGGTTGTGCCGCATATAGGATAACGTATCGTTCATCCAGCCCATGTTCCACTTCATCGAGAATCCCAGGCCGCCCACGTAGGTAGGGCGTGACACGGCCGGCCAGGCCGTGGATTCCTCGGCCAGCGTCAAGGCGCCGGGGAATTCCTGGTGAACCATGACGTTCAGTTCGCGCAGGAAATCCATGGCCTCCAGGTTTTCCCTTCCCCCATATTTGTTGGGCAGCCATTCGCCAGGTCTGCGGGAGTAGTCCAGGTAGAGCATGGATGCGACGGCATCCACCCGCAGCCCGTCAAAATGAAATTCCGATAGCCAGCAGTGCGCGCTGGATAACAAAAAGGATTTCACCTCTTTACGGCCAAAATTAAAGATGTGAGTACCCCAATCCTGATGGAACCCCATGCGTGGATCGTCATGCTCATAGAGCGCGGTGCCGTCAAACCGGGCCAGCGCGAATGCGTCTGTCGGAAAATGCGCGGGTACCCAGTCGAGAATCACGCCAATGCCTTCCAGATGGCAGGCATTGACAAAGAATTTCAGGTCTTCGGGTGATCCGAAGCGGCTGGTTGGGGCGAAATAGCCGGTGGTCTGGTAACCCCAGGATTCATCGAAAGGATGTTCGGAAATGGGTAACAGTTCGATATGGGTGTAACCCATGCTTCGTACATAAGGGATCAGGTGCCGGGCGAGTTCGCGGTACGAAAGAAAGGTTCCGTCCTGGTTTCGCCTCCACGACCCGGGATGAACCTCATATATGTTCAGCGGACCATGCAGCCAGTCCGACATTGCGCGGTTCGCCATCCACCCGGCATCGTGCCAGGCAGTTTCGACGGCCGCAGGCGTGCACGCCGCGTTGTTGGGCCGCAATTCATAATGCGCCGCATAAGGATCTGTTTTAACCAGAACTTCTCCACTGTTGCGGTTGAGTATTTCGTATTTGTAGAGGGAACCCCGCGGAAGCCCGGGGATGAACAGCTCCCATACTCCACTGAAGCCGTGAATCGACATCGGATGCATCCGTCCGTCCCACCGGTTGAAATCCCCTACCACGCTGACCCGCCCGGCATTGGGCGCCCAGACGGCAAAAAGCACGCCGGCTATGCCGTCAATCTCCACGGCATGGGAGCCGAGCGTGCGATAAGCCTGCCATAACCGGCCTTCATTGAACAGGTACAGGTCATAATCGGAAATCCGCGGCGGGAAAGCGTAGGGATCGTAAGTTTCATATACCCGTGCTTCAGGCGTGTTATCGTTATTTTCGACGCGCAGCAGATAAGGCATGGATGGGAAGGCGGGGCCACGCCATTCAAAAACTCCGCATGAATGCGCCCGCGACATCGGTTCGAAATTGCCTGCTATACTGATCCATACATTCTTCGCATGGGGATAAAATACCCTTATCAGGCTATAATGCTGTTCCGTGTGAGCACCGAGATAGCTGAAGGGATCATGCAGCCGCGCTGCAAGCAATGCTTCCAGGGCCGGATCGACTTTGACAGTCAGGGCATATCTCGGGAGATTGGGGTGCATAGGTGAATTATAGCCGGTGCAAGGGTAGGGGAACAGGTATGCCCCTGATTAATCCTTCGATTTCGCGGCTCGGGCTACGAGCCCGGCTATTAATGTAGCGCAAGGCGGCGACTCGCTCAAAAGTCCTGTCAATGTTGTTCACGGATGGCTGCTCATGAAACAAGAAGCGGATATACGCTTTCATAGCCACACTACGCGTAACTCGATGGCATTCATACTGGCCGGCGGGCGCGGCAGCCGTTTGCGGCAGTTGACCGATTGGCGCGCCAAACCTGCCGTACCGTTCGGTGGCAAGTTCCGCATTATTGACTTTGCACTTTCCAATTGCGTCAATTCGGGAATCCGGCGCATCGGCATCGCAACCCAATACAAATCGCAAAGTTTGATTGCCCACATCCAGCATGGGTGGGGCTTTCTCGACGGCCGGTTTCATGAATTCGTAGAGTTGCTACCCGCTCAGCAGCGCATCGAGGAAACCTGGTATCAGGGAACCGCCGACGCGGTGTACCAGAACATCGATATTCTTCATCGTCACAATCCTGCCTATGTGGTGATCCTAGGCGGCGATCATATTTACAAGATGGACTACAGCAAATTGCTGGCCGACCATGTCGCGAAGTCGGCCGATATGACTGTCGCGTGCATTGACGTCCCGGTGGAGTCAGCGGGGGAGTTTGGCGTCATGAGCGTCGATCATGACTGGCGCGTTACCAGTTTTGCCGAAAAACCCAAGAAGCCTGCTCCCATTCCCGGTCAGCCCGGGTTCGCGCTTGTCAGCATGGGCATTTACGTGTTCAACGCGCAGTTTCTTTTCGAGCAAGTGATTCGTGATCATGATGAGCGAAGTTCGTCCCACGATTTCGGCAAGGATCTGATTCCGTACTCGGTACCACGCCACCGCGTACATGCGCATCGATTTGTCGATAGCTGCGTCAACATGGTCTCGGGCGTACCCTACTGGCGGGATGTGGGCACGGTTGACGCCTATTGGGAGGCGAATCTCGATCTCACTCACGTCACGCCGGATCTCAACCTGTACGATCAGGATTGGCCGATATGGACTCATCAGGAGCAATTACCGCCGGCGAAGTTCGTCTTTGACGACGATGACCGGCGTGGCCAGGCGCTGGACTCGATGGTTTCGGGCGGCTGCATCATCAGCGGTTCAACGGTCCGCCGCTCACTGCTGTTTTCCAATGTTCAGGTGCGCAGCTACAGCAATATCGAAGACTCCGTGATATTGCCCAACGTCGATGTCGGCAGAAACGTCCACCTTAGGCGGGTGGTGGTGGACAAGAACTGCGTCATTCCCCCCGGTTTGATGGCCGGATTCGATCCGCTGGAAGACCGCAAACGATTTTACGTTACCGAAAACGGGGTCACGCTGATCACCCCTGAAATGCTGGGACAAAAGATACATTATGTCAGGTAAGAAAAAGCGGCTTATTGAATTAGAACAGAAATGCAACCATTACATCTAGTCTTGCTGTGGCACATGCATCAGCCGGATTATCGCAATTACGAAACCGGCGAATTCATGCTGCCATGGGTGTATCTGCACGCCATCAAGGATTATACCGACATGGCCTATCATCTGGAATCGCACCCATCCATGAAGGCGGTCATCAATTTTGTGCCGGTGTTGCTGGATCAGCTCGAGGATTATGCTGTGCAGTTTGCCTCTGGCCATTTGCGGGATCCGCTCCTGCGTTTGCTTGGCGCGCCGGATCTGGGACAGATATCCATGAGTGACCGCTTGAGGATTTTTGATAGCTGCTTTCGCAGCAATCATACGACAATGATGCAACCTTACCCGGCATACAAGCGCCTGTACGACATGCATGAGAGGCTGAGGGAACGCGGCGAAGCGGAACTGGCTTATCTTTCCGGTCAATATCTCTCGGACTTGCTCGTATGGTATCACCTTGCGTGGACCGGAGAGAGTGTGCGGAGAAGCCATGAGATCGTTGTGCGGCTGATGACGCAGGGCGCGCACTTCAGCCACGCGGACCGCATCCAGCTGCTGAATCTGATCGGGGAACTGATACAGGGGCTGATTCCACGCTATCGCAAGCTGGTCGAGTCCGGCCAGATCGAATTATCCACCACGCCCCATTATCA
>DASVYI010000185.1:0-1748 GCA_036392275.1 Nitrosospira sp.
GAAAACCATCTATGCCAAAGTTACCTACGCGGATATCGCCGGGCTAGATGGCTCTGCCAGCCAAAGCGGTATTTCAGGCACGCTGTTGAACCAACTCACCCAGATGGATGGCTTTATCCACGTGGTGCGCGTGTTCGAGGACGAAGCCATACCGCATCCTTCCGACACCATCGACCCAGAGCGTGACATTCAGGCGATGGACAACGAATTTCTCCTCAATGACCTGATTTCAGTCGAGCGCAAGCTGGAGCGGCTGGCTGACGAACGCAAAAAAGGCGGTGGACGGGATAAAACCCTCATCGATCGTGAAATTGTGCTGTTCCAACGCATGAAAGATGCACTCGAACAGGAGATTCCGCTGCGCGACGTGGATCTCAACGAGGAAGAGGAACGCACCTTCGCTGGTTTCGGTTTCCTCAGCCGCAAGCCCATTCTAGTCGTGCTCAACCTCTCGGAAGGGCAGCCCGCTCCGAAGATTGACTATCCGCATAAACACAGCCAGGTTGTCAGCCTGCAGGGCAAGCTGGAGATGGATATTGCCCAACTTCCACCCGATGAAATGAAGCTTTTTCTCGATGAATACGGCATTGAAGAACCCAGCCTCAACCGCATGATCCGCCTGTCATACGACCTGCTCGGGCTGCAGTCATTCTTTACCGCGGGAGAAGATGAATGCCGGGCATGGACCGTAGCGCGCGGCGCCACCGCGCCCGAGGCTGCCGGCGTGATCCATACCGACCTGCAGAAGGGCTTTATCCGCGCCGAAGTGGTGCACTATAATGATTTGATGGCCCTGGGCAGCATGGCAGAAGCCAAGGCCAAAGGCAAATTCCGCCTGGAAGGTAAGGAATACATCGTCAAGGACGGCGACATCCTCAATATTCGTTTTGCAGTTTAATGGTGGTGGTGATGGACTACGAAGCTGTTATTGGTTTAGAGGTACACGCTGAGCTGCTCACCCAATCGAAGATGTTCTGCACTTGCCCGGTAGTCGACTCCACCCAGGCCAAACCCAATACAGCGGTTTGCCCGGTGTGCGGAGGAATGCCCGGCGTCCTGCCAGTGATTAACCAGAAAGCCGTTGAATATGCTATCAAAGTTGGTCTGGCGCTCGGATGTCAGATCAACCCAACCAGCATTTTTGCCCGCAAAAATTATTTTTACCCCGATCTGCCTAAGGGCTACCAGATTTCGCAGTATGAATACCCTCTGGCCGAACATGGGCATCTGCGTATCCAGACCTCGCAAGGCGAGCGGGATATCCGCATTCGCCGCGCCCACCTGGAAGAAGATACCGGTAAGCTCACTCATGTGTCGGGAAACGGCGGGACCGATAAAGAGAGCTATACGCTGGTCGACCTGAACCGGGCAGGAGTCCCCCTGCTAGAAATCGTTTCAGAACCAGATATGCACACCGTGGAAGAAGCCCGGGGCTACGCCGAGGAGTTGCGCTCGATCTTGCGCTATCTGGGTGTGAACTCTGGTGACATGGAAAAAGGCGCCATCCGTTTTGAAGCCAATGTATCCGTGCGCCCGGCAGGCAGCGCGGCGCTGGGAACCCGGGTGGAAATCAAGAACCTCAACAGCTTTCGCGCCTTAGAGCGCGCCTCGACATACCAGATCGAGCAGCAGATCGCTCAAATCGAAGCTGGACAATCCATCCGCCAGGAAACCCTGGGGTGGGACGAAGCCAGGGGCGTCACCTACTCACAGCGCAGCAAGGAAGAAGCCCATGATTACCGCTACTT
>DASVYI010000186.1:0-5006 GCA_036392275.1 Nitrosospira sp.
GCCCCCCGGTCCCTGAGTACCACGAGTATGGTTTTCAGGATGATGTGCAGATCGAGGCGCAGCGACCAGTTGCGCAGGTAATCGAGATCGTGGTCGATGCGCGCCTGCATCTTGTCCAGAGTGCGGGTCTCGCCGCGATAGCCGTTGACCTGAGCCCAGCCGGTGATGCCGGGCTTGACCTTGTGGCGGATCATATAACCTTTTATCAGGTTGCGATAGATTTCATTGTGCGCCACGGCATGAGGCCTGGGGCCGACGATACTCATGCGGCCTTGCAGCACATTGACGAACTGGGGCAGTTCATCGAGTGAATTGCGGCGCAGGAACGCGCCGATGCGGGTGATGCGGGCATCGCCCCTTTGCGCCTGGCGGATGGTTTCGCCATCTTCGCACACGCGCATCGAACGGAACTTGTAGACCAGGATCTCCTCGCCATCGAGGCCATAGCGGCGCTGTTTGAAAATGACGGGGCCGGGCGAATCCAGTTTGATGACGATGGCGATGAGCAGCAGCAGCGGGGCGATCAGCGTCAGGATGAGCAGGGACAGGATGATGTCGCTGGCGCGCTTGATGAGTCCGCTGGAGCCGGTGAAAGGCGATTCGCACACCGAGATGACCGGCATGCCGCACACGCTGCCGCTGCGGCCCTGGATGAGATCGGTGATGAACATGTCGGGCACGAAGTAGATCGAGGCCGTGGTGTCCTTGAGCTCGTCCAGGACGTGGAGGATGCGCGGCTGCGAGGCCATCGGCAGCGACAGATAGATGAACTGGATGCGGTTTTCCTTGACGAAATCGGGCAGCTCGCGCAGCCTGCCGAGCAACTGGCCGTGCCGGGTTCCATGTGTGATCCCGCGGGTGACCTCCTGCAGCCTGTCCTGGTTGCGGTCATCGAAAAAGCCCGCCAGATCGATCCGGGAATAGCGCGTCCCGTGAATGCGCCCGGCAAGCGCGATCCCCTGCTCGTTCATGCCCACGATGATGGCGCGCTGCGGCGGCCCCTGCAGCATCAAAAGGTAGGGCGCGCCGGCGCGCAGCGCAAGATGGGCGCCGATCTGGCTCATGGGGGCAACCCAGAGCCAGGTCATGAGCGCATGGCTGGAGAATTCGGCGATATAGCCGGTGGCAAAACCGAGAAAGAACAGCAGCAAGGCGACCCAGAACCAGCTGTAGAGGACGTCGAAGATCAGCCGCTTGAGCGAGAATTGCAGCCGTGATGCACCGGGAAAGGTGATGGAAAATACGATCACTCCCAGGATCAGGTAGGGCGGCAGCGGCTGACCCTCGATGCCGGCGCTCACCAGCCACAGCGAGAGCGTGAGCATCGCCGGGTCAAGAATGGCCTCCACGGCGCTGAGCATGTTGTTGCCCAGCGACCCCGGATGGCTGGCGGAAACCGTCGCAGCGGAAAATGCCGGGTTGGCTTCAGCCATGGCTCGCGCCGCGTTCGATTTTGGAGACGGCCTGCATCCGGTTGTAGACGTCGAGCTTGCGGAAAATCTGGTGCAGGTGGTTCTTGACGGTATAGGCGCTGATGCTCAGGATGCTGCCTATCTCGGCATTGGTCTTGCCCATTCTCACCCAATCCATGATTTCGGCCTCGCGCCCGCTCAGCCCGAAGTCTTCGCCATCCGGCAAGTCCGGGGAAAGCAGCGGCCGCCCGTGGCGCGGCAAGGGTGCAACCCGGCGCAACGCGGTGTCAAGATAGGGCAGCAGCATCTCCATGGCGCTGAGCGTGGAATGATCGAACCCGTCTCCGGAGCTGAAAAATACGTACAGGCAGTCGTGATGCCCGCGCTGGTCGCTGATGCCGTGCAGCAGCAATGCCCGCATGCCCTGCAGGGCCCTGCCAAAAGAACACCGCGGCGCGCTGTCCCCGCACAGCACGTACGATTCGTCCATGCACGATTCGCCCATGCCCGAGGCAACCGGCATCCTGCCCAGCCCGGTCCAGCGATTATAGAGTGACCGCAGCAGCAGCGAAAGATCCGCCGGCTGCGATTGCGCCGTCCTGACCCCGGGCAAGGACGATACGATGTCGTAACAGGCAGCGTTCGAGCCAAAATCACCCCACGCAGCCAGCATGATCTCATGCGGAAGATAATGCTGGACCTCACCCTGAAGCCATCTCAACAGGTCAATATGCCGCCGCACCGTCAGCCCTTCCTGAACAATACGGAAATAACGCTGAAAATGATCGCCTGAAAGCGAGGAAGAGAAATTCATGCCAGGAACAATTTCCATTCAGAACTGACCATCCGCCAGACTATATAGACTAAGACTATATTCTCGAACCTCATCCGTATTTATTTATTTTTCCTATTCTCATCAAAAATTTGAATAAACTGGCCAGTGCACGGAATGTTCGGGTGAAGGTGATCATTTTCTCTATCCGGTCCCGTGCATAGTGCATAGCGAAAAGCATAGACAAAACGCATGACAGCCGTATTACATTTCCTTCAAGCCGAATCGGGAGTCTTCGAGCCGGAAGATTTATTCCTGTTGATTGCTTCCGGTATATCAGGGCGGCAACGCCGCCGCGCGCTCACCAATG
Source organism: Nitrosospira sp. (assembly GCA_036392275.1). Classification (GTDB taxonomy): domain Bacteria; phylum Pseudomonadota; class Gammaproteobacteria; order Burkholderiales; family Nitrosomonadaceae; genus Nitrosospira. The sequence goes on from DASVYI010000186.1 coordinate 2,555, forward strand.
CAGGCGGCGCAACAATGCGCGTTTTTTCTGCTGATGGCCCTCCATGCGTTGCAGAATATTGTCGAGCATCCGGATAGCCTGAATGATGTGTGGACCCTTGTTGAGCATGACGCATTCTGCCCGCTCCCCCATCACGGCATCGCTGACTTCGGCACGGCTCGGTTTACCGGTCTTGGTCAAGCCTTCCAGAACCTGAGTGGCCCAGATAACCGGAAGATGCGCGGCCTCTGTCAGCCATAAGATTTCTTCCTGCAATTCGGCCAGTCTCTCATAGCCGCATTCCACGGCTAAATCGCCGCGGGCGATCATGACCCCAACCACCGGGGAACGAAGCAGCGCAAACATCAATTCCGGCAACCGCTCAAAAGCGGCCCGCGTTTCCACCTTGATGACAATACCGAGCTTGAGAGCATCAAGCCGTTCGAGGTGATGTTGCAACAGCTCTATATCCGCAGGTTTTCGCGCAAAGGAAAGTCCAACCATGTCTGCATGGCGGGCGATGAATTCGAGATTCCTGATATCGGACGCGGTCAAACCGTCCAGATCAAGCTGGCTGTCCGGCAGATTGATGCCTTTATCGGTGAGTAATTTTTCACCGCCATCACGCGCCTGGGTAATTTCAACCACGATTGCATCGGAATTGACATCCCGAATCAGGCCGCCGATGCGCCCATCATCGAACAGGATGCGCTCGCCCGGACGCAGATGTGCGAAGATTTCCGGTAACGAGCAGGCGATGCTGGCGGGCTCCAGCAGATGGCCTTCCTTATCGAATCTGGCGGGGTGTCCGGGCGTTGTTTCGCGGGTCAAAATCAAATTGTCCCCGCGGCGCAGCCTGATCGTTGCCGCTGTCGAAGGCAGCGCGCCCACTTCCCCGGCATAGCCGATGCCACGCGCGTCCCCGGAGGCCGGTACCCGCAACAGGTAGAGCTTGAGCCCTGGCTTGACGTAGCTTGTTTGCATGGACTCCGCCCAATAGCTCGCCCCGGCGCGCTCCACCAGCCGCAGGCTGCGCAACGCTCCCCTGGCGTCGGTAAATTCGATCCTGTCTCCCACCGTTGCCTGGTTCAGCCAGTTTCCTTTGACTGGAAGCCTGGCATGCATGGGCTCGGGGCAGGGGGCTGAATCATCCTCGGGATATACCCAGATACGGGCGGGCGCCGTCACCTTTCCGTACAGGTCGCGCTGGGGTTGCCATTTGAGAACGGCGGGTCCGGGTGCGATCGGGCCAGTGCGCAACTTCGGGCCGGCCAAATCGATCAGGATCCGGCAGCGGCGCCCCGTTTCGCGGCGCGCGCGCTTAATCTGCCTGATCAGGCGCAACCACACCGCCTCATCGTCATGCGCACAATTGATGCGTGCGCAATCCATGCCCTGCAGCAGCATTTCCTTGATTAACGCGTAATCCTCTGCGGCACTGCCCGGCAATGTGACCATAATGCGCGCTCGTCTTTGCGATAGCGATTTTCCGAGCAGATTATTGGTATTGGTTTCCAGCAGGGCAGGGCCCTGGACGGAGGCATCGACCAGGGAAGGGGGCATTTGCTGTCGCTGTCTTCCGAGCGCGCGCTGCAGCAGAACAATAATCGCATGCAGATTGCTCAGGACATGCGATTCGGCGCGTCCCATGGACGATAGTCCAGCCGATGCCAGCCCCTCCTGTAACGGACGCATATCACGCCGCCGCAAGCCAAGATAATGCACGAGGTTAGCCGCACTCGCTCGATGGCGTACATCCACTTTCCGAATTATTCCGGCGAATTCGGCCTCAAGGGTCAGCAGTTCCTGCTGAAGCTTTAGCAGTTCATCCAACAACCCCGCGTAAGCGTCTTTTTTGCCATGCCTGGCTGGATCGGTTTCGGTGGCTTTGTGTGACAGTTTCATGGAGGCTGGAATTAAATTCCCGAAACGTTGCCATGATATTGTTGCGTCTATGTGACAAAATTTAAAAAAAGCTTGCTTTGTCGCCAATTTTAAATATAATGAGAATCATTCCTATTAATATTTGCAGCGTCATTACAAATGGTAGTACATTCCGTACGGTATTTCGGATATGCCTGCCATATGTGATAGATGGAAAAGTCACGTGACTGTTAAGTCATGGGAAGTGATGGGAAGTGATGTTCGATGCTGATTCAACAAAAATGACAGGCTTCCACTCCATCGGAGTGCGGAAAACTGGATGAGATTTGCCGCTTCCCAGCCTTATCCGATCTGCTTGGTGGTCTGCTTAGTGCTTCACAGTTTTTGTCCGCTGATAGTTCTGTAGCTCGCCAGCCCGTCCTGGGCAAGCCAGCCAATTTTTATCCGTAAACGGGAATGTTGGTTATGGCAAGGATAAACCTAAACAATAGTAGTGCAGTCGTGATATAGCCCGGTCTGGCTCGATATGCATGAGGGCGATCTACCCCATAAATGTGAGTGACAAGATAGTCGCGGCCGGGTCGCGTCG
>DASVYI010000187.1:0-2701 GCA_036392275.1 Nitrosospira sp.
AAGCATAATTTTGAATCCGGCGGTTGACCGCTCATTTTTCAATTTATCACTGTGATCCACAAAGATTTTTTCCGACACTTGACCGTTCATTTATAACTTTATCGCTACGATCCATAAAGTTTTTACGAAGCTTGACGTTCATCTTTGTGGCGGGCTCGCCACAGGGCAGACTTGGATAATGAGAGTCAATCAAGGGGATCCCAATATCCTCCAATTGCTCACCTTGACTTACGCGAAATGTGGGATTAGATTTCGCACTTCTGATTTTTACAGTTTCTACAGTTTAATCCATCCAGCAGGGAGAAGATCATGAAACGCAGGGATTTCATCAAGCTAGCCGGAATTGGCGCCGCGTTATTTCCCGTTGCGCCATATGTATTTGGGGAGCAAATCGTTCCGCGCCGGCCACACAGCTATCGCCTGACCTATAAAGTCGATCTGCCGGGCGACGGGAAAAAAGCACGTCTGTGGCTGCCGTTACCCGATACCGATGACTCGCCTCACCAATTTTCTCAAGGCAGTGTATGGAAAGGCAATGCCGACATTGCCAGATTTGAAACCATTCCCGGCACGACTTCGCCGATGTTTTATGCCGAGTGGCGCGGGACGGGTCCGCGTCACGTCACGGTAAGCAGCGTGGTCAAAACGACTGACCGCGCGATCGATCTGAATCATTACACAGAGCGGGCGGCAGGCGCCATGCCCGCGGATGTGAAACGCTATTTGCAGCCGGCCAAACACATTCCTCTCGACGGTATTGTGCGCAAGACTGCATTGTCGATCGTGAAAGATACCGGAGCCCAATCACCTTTGCAAAAGGCACACGCCATATATAATTGGGTGGTGGATAATTCCTACCGCGATCCGGCAACGCGCGGTTGCGGGCGGGGTGATATCAAATCCATGCTGGAAAGCGGCAATCTGGGCGGTAAATGCGCTGATCTCAACGCGCTGTTCGTCGGGCTGGCGCGAGCCGCGGGGGTTCCCGCGCGGGACAACTATGGAATCCGTATCGATGATTCCGTGGCTCACAAAACGCTCGGCCAATCCGGCGATGTCACCACCGCGCAGCACTGCCGCCCGGAATTTTATCTTGCCGGCCTGGGCTGGGTGCCGGTAGACCCGGCGGATGTGCGTCAACTGGCGCTGGATGAAGAATTACCCGTGGGGCACCCCCGGGTGGTTGCGCTGCGCGACAAGTTATTCGGTTCATGGGAAATGAACTGGTTAGCGTTTAACCATGCCAGGGACGTTACGTTGGCGAAAGACAGCGTTCTGGGTGAGCTTCCCTTTTTCATGTATCCCGAGGCGGAGGTAGCCGGCCGTGCACGCGATAGTCTCGAGCCGCAGGATTTTGCATACAAGATCATCTCATCGGAATTGATCGGCACGGGCATCAAATTCACGGTTCCGGCATAAATTTTCCCGACTGTTCCCCGGTTCCGCCAGTTTCAGGGATGATTCTCTGCAATTCGTGAAATAACGCGCGGTAACTCCTCGGGGGCTTATTTGCGAGCTTTTCGCTGCTGGCATTGCGCATGAGTGTTCGCAGCCGTGAGAGATCCGCGCCAGGGCATGTTTGCCCAAGTTCCGTTAGGACTCGTTCATCCGCCAGCAGCCGGTCGCGCCAGCGTTCGAGCAGGTGCAGCCGTGCCGCATGCTGCACGGTCACACTGTTCAGCAAGTCAAGTTTATCCCGTATCGGCGCCGCGTCAACATCGCGCATCAGCTTGCCGATAAGTTGCAACTGGCGGCGGCGCGCCCCATGTGCCCGTATTCGCCTGGCTTCGATTATGGCGTCCGTCAGCGTTTCCGGCAGATCGAATTCGTGCAACCGCTTGAGATCGAGCTCCACCAGGCGCTCACCGATCTCCTGCAATGCGTGCATCTCTTTTTTACGACGCGTTTTGCTGGGCTGAAGCGATGGTTCCAGATCGTTTTCCAATTCCTTTTCCAATTCCTTTTCCGATTCCTTTTTCAATTCCTTTTGCATGCCGATGCCGGTCGGGTTCGATTAGTTAAACAGCGCCATGCGGAGCACCCTCCCCCCGAGAGGCATCCTCATCGGAATGCGGTTCATCGGCGGCGGCAGCGCTCTGCAGGCAGCTTAATGTAGTATCAAGAACCTGTTATCATAATCGGTCTGGAAGAAAGCCTTCAAGATCCGGCCCTAGTATCGGATCGGTCTGATGTCCGATATTGGGATAGTGGATAGCTTGCCTTTCGGCCAGAATACATCCGCATATGCGGTTTACCGGCGGCCCAACGTAACATCATTAAATGCTCATGAATGATATCACCAAGCCTGCACAGCGCTTCTCTTATCCTTTCGCCACGCTTCAGCAAATCGCGCAGGATGCGTTGGCCCACGCCAAGAATGGCGGGGCCAGCGCTTGCGAGGTGGAGGTAACGGATGGTTTTGGCCAGAATGTCACGGTACGGCGCGGCGAGGTGGAAACCATCGAGTACAATCGCGACAAAGGGCTTTCCGTTACGGTTTATATTGGCCAGAAACGCGGTCATGCAAGCACCTCGGATTTTTCTCCCCAGGCTGTAAGCGAAACGGTAGCGGCGGCGCTTTCCATAGCCGCACATACCGCGGCGGATGACTGCGCGGGCCTTGCCGACGCCGATTTGCTGGCGCGCGAGTTTCCTGACCTCGATTTATATTTTCCATGGGATTTGCCCGTGGAGCAGGCAA
>DASVYI010000188.1:0-1503 GCA_036392275.1 Nitrosospira sp.
CAAATAGCCACGCAGGGTAGGCTGGACTATTGATCCGGCGGCCACACAGTACGAGCGTCATGCCGGCGGAAGCCGGTATCCAGCAGCATTCAAAGCCTGCCATTGCTGACCTGGGCTGGATTCCGGGTCAAGCCCGGAATGACGGATTCGTGGTATTTTCTGCTGGTTCAACGGACTAGACCGGCATATGAGATCAATGTCGGACGCATCTTCCAATAAAATCATCGTCACCGGCGCAACCAGTATCATTGGGCGCTTTTTGCTGCCGCGTCTGCTCGAAGCCGGTTACGAGGTGCATGCCGTCAGCCGCAAAGGCAGCGTAAACCCGGACATAACGGATAATCTGTCATGGCATCAGGCCGATATCGATCATCCTGAGCAGTTGCCCGGGGTTGGCGCGACAGCGCTTGTCCATCTTGCGCCGCTTTGGCTATTGCCGTCATTGCTGCCCGTACTGGGTTCACTTGGGATAAAACGCGTGATCGCCTTTGGCTCAACCAGCCTGTTCAGCAAGGCCGATTCCGCCGATGCAGGCGAACGGCAACTGGCGGCACGCTTCGCCAAGGTGGAAGAGACGATTAGCCATGATTGTGGTGTTTCAGGAATAAACTGGACGGTGTTCCGTCCAACGCTGGTTTACGACTGCGCCCGGGATAAAAATATCGTGCAGATTGCCCGGTTCATCGAGCGATATGGCTTTTTTCCGCTGCTCGGCAGCGCCGAGGGACATCGCCAGCCGGTTCATGCAGATGATCTGGCACAGGCATGCATCATGGCTCTGAATCAGCCCGTTACATTCAATCGATCCTATAATTTGAGCGGAGGCGAAACCTTGACTTACCGCCAGATGGTCGAGAAGATTTTCGGTTCACTCGGCAGGCCGAAACGTTTTTTTATCGTCCCCGCATGGGTGTTTCGCTGGGGGATACGAGTCATGATGCTACTCCCGGGCAAGCGGAACATAAACCCGGAAATGGCGACGCGGATGAACATCGATTTGTGTTTTCCGCATACCGACGCAACGAAGGATTTCGGCTTTGCGCCGAGACCATTTTCGCCCGCCTTTGTCCAGCAAGAACAACTGCGAAAATGAGAGAGTAATGAAGCAAGAAGCATCTGTAGAAACAGCGGGGAATTCCAGCAAACCAAGCATTGCTGAAGACGAGATCGAGATAAAAGCAATTCGTGCGCAGGGTTCCGGGGGGCAGAATGTAAATAAAGTCTCAAGTGCCATTCATCTGCGCTTCGATATCAGGGCTTCGTCCCTGCCCGGCAGTTATAAAGAACGCTTATTGAAGCTGCACGATCACCGGATCACTAGGGAAGGCATTATCGTTATCAAGGCACAGCAGTATCGTACTCAGGACAAAAACCGGGTGGAGGCGTTGAGACGGTTATATGAACTCATCAATAGCATAGCCGAGCCGCCGCGGGAACGGAAACCGACCAAACCGACGCTTTATTCGCAGAGAAAGCGTCTCGATAGCAAGACGCAAAGAGGTC
>DASVYI010000189.1:0-3362 GCA_036392275.1 Nitrosospira sp.
AACGCGCACTGGATCGCCGGCCCGATATGCGCGCAGCGAGGGCACGCATCGCACAAGCCAGAAAAATGCTGACTTTGGCGCAGCGGCAGGTTATTCCCGATGTAACCATAAGCGCCTGGTATGATCAGGATCAGGGTAACCAGTTCCCGCGGACCGGCGGTTTCAGTGTCAGCATGCCGATTCCATTGTTCTATCAGCAGAAAGGTGAAATTTCCAAGGCACGCGTGGGTGTAACCAGCTCCGAGCTGGCGCTGGCGCAGGCTGAGCAGGGCGTGCGCGCAGAGGTCATGAAAGCTTCTTCATCCTGGCAAAGCACCGATAACATAGCTCGGCGCTTCGAGACGTCGGTAGTCAAACGAATTGAAACCTTGCGCAAATCGCAGGAACTCGCCTATCAAAAAGGTGCGATAGGTGTGCTGGATCTGATCGACGCCGAGCGCAGTTACAAAGCCATCATGCTGGATTATTACACCGCCCTGGCGAACCGCAGCAAAGCCTGGGCAGATTTGCTGATGGCATACGGAGAGGAAGCCCGGAGTCTCCCGCGCAATCGCCCCGGCCGGGATGACGAACTGGCCAGCTCATCCCCTGCGGCAAAACCCCGGCAAACAGACCGGGTTTCCCATCGAAGCATGATTCGCATGCCGGCCTCGGGTCTTGAAAGTGGCCTCAAGAGTGCCGTTTCCACACCAGACCGGTAACAAACCGATACTCGGACTTGAATTACTGACATGAATGTAAAGTCACAATTCATCACCCGGCTCGCGGCAGGACTGCTGAGTCTTTTACTGCTGGCCTGCCAGCAGCAAAACGGCGAAGAACCGCAGCGGGCACCGGTTCCTCCCCCGGACGAAGTGGTGCTTCAGTCGGAATCGCCCAAGCGCCAGTATATCGAGGAAGCAGTTGTCGAACTGATTCAGCGCCCGCTGATGGATCCGGTCACGGGCAAGATTACCTATGATGAAGTTCGTACTGCCCGTGTCTCCTCGCCTATTGCCGGGCGGGTAATCGGCACCATTGCCCCCTTGGGAACATCGGTTCACGCGGGCGATACACTGGCGATACTGGATAGTCCGGATCTCGGGGAAGCGCAATCCGCTTACGCCGCAGCCATGGCAGATCTGAATCTTGCAAACAGGAGTTTTCAGCGAATACAGGAGCTTTATGATAACGGCATTGCTCCGCGCAAGGAGCGCGAGCAGGCCGAAGATAATCTGACACGCAAGCGCAGCGAGGCGGAACGAGCCAGGCTCAAGCTGGCGAACCTCGGAGCGCGGCCGGGACGCATGGATAACCGCTTTTCTTTGCATGCACCCATCGCGGGAACAGTCACGGAGCGCAATATCAACCCTGGCATGGAAGTCAGATCGGATCTTCCGGCACCGTTATTCGTCATTTCCGATCTTAAGCAATTGTGGGTGCAGATGGACATTTTCGAGAAGGACATCGGCCTGATTCACATCGGCACGAAAATTCTTCTGAATGTACCTGCCTATCCCGGCGAAAATTTTAATGCGACCGTCAGCTATATCAGTCAGGTGGTGGATGAAAGCTCGCGTACCGTAAAAGTACGCTGCATTCTGCCCAATGGGGATGGCCGCCTGCTACCTTCCATGTTCGCCGCCATCGATGTACAAAGCGATCCCGGCGACCTCGCGATTGTCGTGCCATTAACGTCATTATTTACCGAGAACGAGTCCGACTGGGTCTACGTGAACATCGGAGATTATCACTACCGCAAGCGTCCGGTTAAAGTAGGCTTGCGTCTCAAGGACCGCGCCGTAATTCTCGAAGGCCTGAAGCCCGGGGAGCGCCTTGTCGTGCATGGCGCCCTGCTGCTGCGCACCGAGCAGGATGCCGAACATCAAACCGGGGAAGGCTTGCCGTGACTTATAAAATCATCGCGTTCTGCCTGCAGCAACGCCTGCTGGTTCTTATTGCATCGGGAATGCTGGCTGCCATTGGCCTGTTATCGTTCGAGCGTCTACCGATACAACCCTTCCCCGATGTACAGAATGTTTTCGTTCAGGTGGTCACGCAATATCCAGGACAAGCCCCGGAAGAAGTGGAAAAACTGATCACCCTGCCGATCGAAAAGGAGATGAATGGTCTGCCTAATTTGATCAACATACGTTCAGTTTCCATTTTCGGCCTGTCCGTGGTAACGCTGACCTTCGACGATGCCGCCGAGGATTATTTTTCGCGGCAGCAAGTACTGGAGCGATTGAAATCCGTCAACCTGCCGGCGGAAATCAAACCCTTGCTCGGGCCACTGTCAACCGGCATAGGTGAAATCTATCGTTACCGCATCGAGGCGCCCGGCGTTCCCCTGGTGGAGCTGCGAGCACTTCAGGATTGGGTGATCGAGCGCACGCTTCGTTCCGTCCACGGTGTCGCTGATGTCGTGGCCTTCGGGGGGGGCATCAAGGAATACCAGGTTCAGGTAGATCCTAACAAGCTCAAGAATTACAAGCTGACGATCACCGATGTCTATGCGGCCATCAACGCTAACAATGCCAGCATTGGCGGTGGCTATATCGATCATGGCAGCGAAGCATTGGTGGTTCGCGGCGCCGGCCTGCTGAAATCATTGGAAGAAATCGGCAATATCGTTGTCGCCAGCAACCAGGAGGGGGTGCCCGTTTTTGTCAAGAATGTCGCCGACGTGATCATCGGCCCGGCGCCGCACACAGGATTGGTTGGCTTCAACGAGCATAACAATGTGGTTGAAGGTATCGTCCTGCTCATCAAAGGCAAGGATGCCAACGAGGTATTGAAAGGTGTCAAGGCAAAAATCGAGTTTCTCAATAACCACGGACTGCCGCCCGGGATCAAAATCGTTCCCTTTTACGACCGCACGGAACTGGTGCGGCACACCCTTCATACGGTCGAGCACAACATGTTCCTCGGAGCGATGCTCGTTTTGGCAATCCTGGTTATTTTTCTTCGCAGAGTCTGGGCAGCGGTTGCTGTGATCATCGTCATCCCGATGTCGTTGCTATTCGCGTTCATCCTGATTGAAACCTGGCATATTTCTGCAAATCTGATTTCGCTTGGTGCAATCGACTTTGGTCTCATCGTGGATGCCGCAATCGTGCTGGTTGAAGCGGTGATGGTCAAGGTAACCCTGGAGACACACCAACAGGCCACCCCGGCGCACATGCGCCAATCCATGCTCATAACCGCGGCGGAGATGTCCCGGCCCATGCTGTTTTCCCAAGCTGTCGTGATTGTCGCTTTCTTGCCGATTTTTACCTTTCAGCGCGTTGAAGCGAAAATCTTCTCGCCGATGGCCTACACGCTCAGTTTTGCCCTGCTGGGCTCCTTGATCATCAGTCTGACCCTGATACCCGTAATGTTGA
>DASVYI010000190.1:0-2584 GCA_036392275.1 Nitrosospira sp.
AGCTCGATCTATTTTCAGGGATTGCCGCTGTTTCTGAGCTGGGACGCGATATCCTGTAACGCTTTTCTGAAGTCGGGATCCAGCAAGTGCCTGATCCTGAGCGACACGATAAGCTGGACGTCATTTCTTGTGATGACCCAATCCTGCATCCGAAGACTTTTTTCGATGGTGTCCGCGCGCTTCGGGTCAGGCAGGTAGAAAAAATCACAGCAGCATTTTCGTCCCGAGTCCGGGGAGGGGGGCGTCCGGCAGGCCGAACATGCGGCAAATAGCGCTGGCGGAGGCTTGGCCAGCGGCTGGAATCCGAGTGCCGTCGTGTTTGCGGCGGAACGCTCGTTCGCCGGTTTCACTCCGGTGATGAGCGCGGCGTAGTTTTTGTTCAGGCCGGCGATCATGCCGGCATCCGGGACCTGCCCGAGTGTCGCGGCGCAGACTCTGATATTCAGGAGAAGCGTTTGCAGCCCGAAGCCCCTCCAGTCTTTTTTTACGTAACACATCCCAAGTTCTTTGGCGCCGGGGTCTTCGAGATCGAACGCACCTGCGCCGGCCATGAAATTGCCCGTCGCATTCTCTACGACGAAAAACAATCCATTCTCGACAGCCGCTTTGAATTCGGCATAGGGGCGCGACAGTAGATTTGCCGATTCGGCCAGCGGGAGATTTTTAATCGCTTCGCTGTACTCGGCCAGGATATGCGGTATGTCGTTTATGCCTGCGACCCGGATTGTTGCATGGATGACCTTCAACATATATGCCTCCCCCTTATCGCATCAATGCCATTATTTCCGCCGTTTGCAATTTTTTCAGGTGCACCCCTTCAAGTACCCACATCGGTTCATGATGGACAGTGATGGATAGGCCATATCGGGGCAAATGAACGAATTTCAATTGCGTCACATGAGAGGTCAGGATACTATTGCGTACATGGATGTAATAGCTTGACATTGAACGAAATTGATATGATAAGATTTGCATTATGCAATCAAATATGAAGGAGACAGGATTGTCGTGGTAACCATAGAGCAATATAGGCAATATTGCGCCGAGTGGGCGGGCGACCCGGCGGAGTTTTCATGGCTGGTTCAGCATGGCGACATTGCCGGCGTCTCCCAGCGCGCCATTGCGGATGAATTCGAGTTTGCCCCGTCAACGGTTTCCCGATGGGCAGCGGGCGAGGCGTTTCCTCACAAGCGCATACAGAAGCTGGTGATTGCGGGCCTGGAGAAGAAAGCCCGGCGGCTCGAAATGGCGGCTGCCACTGCGGTTTCTCCTCCGCGAAAGATTTCCGGGCATGAACGCGATCTCCCGGGGAATCAAAGCTAGCAGCCTGTCGGACTTCAAGAATCGAAGCGAAAAAGTGGCTGGGCGAGGACAGGTTTTGACGATTTTGCAGGCCAATAGTTGTTCTATTGGTCAAAAAAGCGGCGAAATATGGACCGGCCAGACGCTTTTGCAGCCGATTTCCTTTAAGTCTGACAGGTTGCTAGGACCGGTCCCATCCCTCCGGGTTGCGCGCGAAATAAGTGTTAACAGGCCCTAATTGATTGATCCAACCGGACCGTCATTCACAGCCTAACCATCATTTATCCATGAAAGCACATGAAGTCAATTTCGATGGTCTGGTTGGTCCGACGCACAATTACGGCGGACTGGCGGTTGGGAACATTGCGTCGGCGGGGAGCGCGTTAACCGATTCCAATCCGCGCGAAGCCGCTCTCCAGGGTCTTGCGAAAATGAAATATCTGTCGGACCTGGGCATTGGTCAGGGCGTTTTGCCGCCGCAGGACCGGCCAGCGATCGAAGTTCTCCGGAAGATGGGATTTTCCGGCGGTGATGCCGCAGTCATTCGCCAGGCTGCCGCAGCGGCACCCGGATTGCTGCGGGCGTGCTGCTCGGCATCGAGCATGTGGGTTGCCAACGCCGCCACGGTTTCGCCGGGCGCGGACACGGAAGATGGAAGGGTACACATCACCCCGGCCAATCTCCCGTCCCAGTTTCACCGGAGCATCGAGCCGCCGGTTACTGCGTCAGTCTTGAGGCGCGTTTTCAGCGACGAACGGTATTTTGTCCACCATGATCCCCTTCCGCCGAATCCGTATTGCGCGGACGAAGGGGCGGCGAACCATATGCGGCTGTGCCCGGACCATGGCGATACCGGTCTTGAAGTTTTCGTGTTCGGCCGTTCCGCAAATCCTGAGGCCGCTAAACCGCTGAAATTCCCGGCGCGGCAATCGCTCGAAGCAAGTGAAGCCATTGCTCGGCTCCACCGGCTCAAATCGGGAAATACACTGTTTGTACGGCAGAATCCCGCCGCCATCGATGCCGGTGCTTTTCACAATGATGTGCTTGCCGTAACGAATTGCAACGTTCTGCTCTATCACGAGGCGGCGTTCCAGAATTGGCATGAAACCGAGGAGAAAATAACACAGTCATGCGATCACCCCATTCACTTCGTTAGAGCCAGCGAATCGGATATCACGCTGGCCGAGGCGGTCAGCACGTACTTGTTCAACAGCCAGGTTATCAGTCTTCGCAATGGGGAAATGATGATGCTTGCTCCTTCGGAATGCCAGGAGTCAAAGCC
>DASVYI010000191.1:0-6128 GCA_036392275.1 Nitrosospira sp.
AAGGAAAAGGAAAAGGAAAAGGAAAAACCCAAACCGGTTGAAAAAAAACCGCCGCCGAAAGACCTGAAAGAATTGATAGACGAGGCGGAGAAGAAAGAACTGAAGGAACAGAAAGCAAGGGTGACGGCGGAAATAGCGCAACTTCAGCGGCAGCAGGAAGCGGATGATAGACTTCGGGCTCAGGCGGCGGCTGCCCAGTCCCGCCTCGCGAGCGAAGTCGCCGAGTATAAGGCGAGAATCCTGGCCAAGATCAAGAGAAATATCGTCATGCCGCCCGATCTTCCCGGCAATCCGGTGGCGGAATTCGACGTCACGCTCCTTCCCGGCGGCGACATCCTCGATGTGAAGCTGAGCAGGAGCAGCGGCTTCGCCACGTTCGACGGTGCCGTGGAGCGGGCGATTTTTTTATCCAAACCGCTCCCGCTGCCTCCCGATCCCGCGATGTTCGTGCAGTTCCGCAATTTGAGCGTCAAGGTGCATTACCGCGAATGACTGGTATAATCCTAAATCCGGCAGTTGACCGCTCATTTTTTAGTTTATCGTTATGATCCACAAAGATTTTTTATGACACTTGATGTTCACCTTTTTGGTGAGTTCGCTACGGGACGGATTGCACGTTTTTTGCGGCACATGGCTGCGTTGCAACTCCTTGGAATGGAATGGCCATTCCGCGTCGTTGCGCCTTGCCCTGCACCCCAAAAACCGTACACTCCGCCCCGTCCAACTGCCGGATTCAGGATAATCCAAAGTACTTTTCTCGATTCCTTCAAGGTTGTTTCCATGCAGATTGGGTTGCGCGGATTTTCCGGATATGCGTTTGTCTTGTTCCTGTGGATGGTCAGCGCGCCGCTGCATGCCGCCCTCAACATCGAGATTTTCGGTGGCGGTGCAACGCAGATTCCTATCGCTATCGTTCCCCTCGCTGCCGAAGGAACGCTCAGGCAACGTGTCACACCGGTAGTGGCTGCCGATTTGCAGCGCAGCGGATTGTTCAGGCTTGTCGACCCGGGAAGTCTCGAGCCGCACGAACCGGCCGAGGTCGCTTATCCGGACTGGATCAGCCGCGGAGCCGGTGCGCTGGTGATCGGCAGCGCCACATCCCTGCCTGACGGGCAAGTGGCGTTGCGCGTGAGGCTGCTGGATGTCGCAAAGCAGGCGCAACTGGCGATCTATACTGAAACTGTTCCCGCAGAGCTGTTGCGTGCCGCCGCGCATCGGATCGCGGATCTGATTTATGAAAAGCTGACCGGTGACGTAGGTGTGTTCAGCACCCGCATCGCCTATGTGGAGAAGCAGGGCAAGAGATATTCGCTGCAGGTGGCCGATGCGGATGGATTCAATGCCCAGCCGGTGATCGAGTACACCGAGCCGATCATATCGCCCGCATGGTCGCCAGATGGTACGCGGCTGGCTTATGTGTCCTTCGAGAACAAAAAGCCGGTCGTTTACGTGCAGACGCTCGCAACGCGGGCGCGTAAAGCGGTAGCGAATTTCAAGGGAAGTAACAGCGCGCCGGCCTGGTCGCCGGATGGAAAGAAGCTTGCGGTGGTGTTATCTTTGATGGGAGGGTCGCAAATCTTCATGGTTAATGCCGACGGCGGGGGACTGCAGCGAATCACGCAAAGCGGCGGCATCGACACCGAGCCCAGCTTCTCACCCGATGGCCAGTCGATCATTTTTACTTCCGACCGCGGCGGCAGCCCGCAGATCTATCGCATGAAACTTACGGGTGGCACATCCGGGACTGCCGAGCGCCTGACCTTCGAGGGAAGTTACAATGTCAGTCCCCATTACAGTCCCGACGGCAAAAGCTTTACCTTCATTCACCGGAATGGCGACAGATTCAACGTTGCGACGCAGGATCTGGCGACCGGTCAGGTGCAACTGCTCACGGATTCGCAATTCGATGAATCGCCCAGTTTCGCCCCCAACGGCAAGATCATCCTTTATGCAACTGAGATAAGAGGCCGTGGTATATTATCCGCGGTGTCGAGCGACGGCAGAACCCGGCAGCAGCTTTCGATCCAGACTGGCGATATCAGAGAGCCGGCATGGGGGCCGCTGCCAAGGAAACAATAATCCATCCGTATTTTTAGTCCACTTTAAAGGAAAATGACCATGAAAAAAGTTATCGGGGTGTTATTGATCAGTTTGTTGTCGGCATGCGCCAGTCAGACTACCCAGCCCACCCCGGAGGTGGAGGAAAAATCCATGGGTACCCAGGCGCCGCAGGAAGGCCCCAGGACGTCGGGGGTTGGCGGTCCGGCGCTCAATCCGCTTACGGACCCCAAAAATATTCTTTCCAAGCGCAGCGTTTACTTTGATTTCGATAGCTTTGTGATAAAGGATGAATTTAAACCGCTCGTGGCGGCTCATGCCCAGTATCTGCGCGGAAATGCCGGCGCGAGGGTGCTGTTGCAGGGCAACACCGACGAACGCGGTAGCCGGGAGTACAACCTTGCGCTGGGCCAGCGCCGGGCCGATGCGGTGAAGAATGCCATGACGCTTACGGGTGTCAAGGACAGCCAGATCGAAGCCGTTAGTCTGGGCGAAGAGAAGCCGCGAGCGCTGGGGCATGACGAGGCTTCGTGGGCCGAGAACCGTCGCACGGATATCCGCTATCAGGGCGAATGACGAAGCGCATGATCATAGTGTTGCGCGCTTTCTGGCTGTTGCTCCTGATCGGTTGTAATTCGAGTTCCGCCGGACTGTTCGACGACGAGGAAGCGCGCAGGCAGATCGCCACGCAACAGACAACGATTGGCAATTTGCGTACCCAGAGCCAGGCTCTTGATGCGCGCGTCGTCAAGCTGGAGGAGCTGCTCAGCAATCAGCCGCTGCTCGAGCTCAGTAACCAGATCGAGGCGCTCAGGCTCGACCTGAACAAGTTGCAGGGCCAGATCGAGGTGCTCGCCAATGAAAATGAATCGACACTGAAGCGGCAGAAGGATTTTTACATCGATCTGGACACCCGCCTGAGAAGGCTCGAGCAGCCGGCCGGGTCAACGGCATCCGAAGCTGTTTCGCTGGCACCGGGGCCGGGCGGACCGGGTACCAGCGCGGAAGCTCATACGGAGGCAGCGGCGGCCATGCCTCCGGCGGTTGCGGATACCGGCGCCGCAGCGGGGGAAAGCGGGGAAAGCCGTGCTTACGAGTCTGCCTATAATCTGTTCAAGACCGCCCGGTATCAGGACGCCATTTCCCAATTCAACAAATTCCTGAAGAGCTATCCCGGCTCAAGCCTTGCACCGAGCGCTCAATACTGGATCGGTAATTCCCATTACGCGCTGCGCGACTTCAAGAGTGCCATCAGCGCACAGGAAAAGCTGATCAGTGCCTTTCCCGATAGCACCAAGGCACCCGATGCGATGCTCAACATCGCCAGCAGCCAGCAGGAGTTGAATAAAAAACCTGCCGCGAAAAAAACTCTGGAGAATATCATCCGCAAGTATCCCGGCAGCGATGCTGCGGATAAAGCCAGGCGCCGGCTGGCCAGCTTGAAGTAGTCAAGGCCGCATGCGCTGGCAAGCCGGCGCGCTTCCTTTCTTCCCTCCATGTCTCCAAAAATGACCCGTACTTCATCCCCGGTGGCCCCGGCGGCCCCCGCATCACCGGCGCCGCCCGGGCATGTGCAATCTTCGCGAGTGGAAAAAGAGGGAAAAGCGGAGAAAGTGGAGAAAGCGGAGAATCTGCGCATCAGCGAGATTTTCTTTTCCCTGCAAGGAGAAACCAGCCGGGTAGGGTTGCCGACGGTGTTCGTGCGTCTTACCGGCTGTCCCCTGCGTTGCGGCTATTGCGACACCGAATATGCATTTTACGGCGGTAGGCGGCTGTCAATTGCCGCGATTCTGGCGGAGGTCGGCAACTTTGCTGCGCGTTATGTCACGGTGACGGGCGGTGAGCCTCTGGCGCAGAAAGAATGTCTGACCCTCCTGAGGGAATTGTGCGACACAGGCTATTCGGTATCGCTCGAAACCAGCGGCGCGCTGGACGTGTCCAGCGTGGATGCGCGCGTTTCAAAAATCCTGGATATCAAGACGCCCGGTTCCGGCGAGGTGAAAAAAAATCGCTGGTCCAATCTCCGGCATCTCACGCAGCATGACGAAGTGAAATTTGTGCTATGCGATGAAGCGGACTACCAGTGGGCGGTCGAAGCCATTCGTGAGCGCCAGTTGGCGCGTATCTGTGCCATTCTGTTTTCCCCCGTTCATGGCAGACTCGATCCCGCGGCGCTTGCCGCGTGGGTGCTGCGTGATAATCTGCCGGTGCGGGTGCAGGTTCAACTGCATAAGTTGTTGTGGGGCGAGGGGCCGGGACGATGATGAGAGGACTTTTGGGCAGCGTTGGAAAGCAACGGGAATCCGGCTTTAATGACCATGTCAACGTTCAGGATCAGGGGGATTAGGGGTTTATGGCCAAGGCGGTAGTGCTGCTATCCGGCGGGCTGGATTCCGCCACAACGCTTGCCATCGCAAACAGCAAGGGGTACGAATCTCATGCACTGAGCGTTGATTACGGCCAGCGCCACGGATCGGAGCTCGCAGCGGCGGCAAAACTGGCGCAGTCCATTGGAGCGCATGAGCATAAGATCTTGAACGTCGACCTGACCCTATTCGGCGGGTCCGCCCTCACCGATAACACTAAGGCAGTACCGGCTGATGGAATTGGAGCAGGCATACCCGTCACGTATGTGCCCGCGCGCAACACGATCATGCTGTCCCTTGCGCTGGCCTGGGCAGAGGTCCTCGAAAGCCGCGATATTTTTATCGGCGTCAACGCGGTGGATTACTCCGGCTATCCGGATTGCCGGCCTGAGTACATCGCGGCGTTCGAAGACATGGCAAATCTGGCCACCAAGGCGGCGGTCGAAGGCGCCAGGCTGACCATCCATGCGCCGCTCATCGCACTGCCCAAAGCGGAAATCATCCGGCGGGGAATTGCGCTGGGTGTGGACTACAGTCTCACCGTTTCCTGCTATCAGGCGGATGAATCGGGGCTGGCTTGCGGTGTGTGCGATTCGTGCCGGATACGCCGTGCCGGGTTTGACTCGGCGGGTATCCCCGATCCAACACGTTATTTATCCGCGTCAGACTCTTCCAAGTCGCATGATCCCCTGGCTTACCCCTGACACTCCTTTCCCTTCGTTGAGCGCCGCGCTCACAACCCCCAATGGTTTGCTCGCCGTGGGTGGCGATCTTTCACCCCGGCGTCTCGTCGAAGCTTATCGCAGCGGTATTTTCCCTTGGTTCAATGAGGGCGAACCTATTCTGTGGTGGAGCCCCGATCCGCGCATGGTGCTTTTCCCAGGGGAGCTCAAGATATCCCGCTCGCTCAGGAAGACGCTGAAGAACACCGATTACGAAATTCGGGCCGACAGCGCATTCCCTGAGGTCATCCGGGCATGTGCGGCGCCGCGTAAAGGACGCCCCGACACCTGGATTCATGAAGACATGATCGCAGCCTATAACACGCTGCATGAGATGGGTCTGGCCCATTCCGTGGAAGTCTGGATGGACGGCGAATTGACAGGTGGGCTCTACGGCATCGCCCAGGGAAAGATGTTTTTCGGCGAATCGATGTTTTCCCGTGTTTCCGGCGCATCCAAAATCGCATTGGTTCACCTGGTGCGGCAACTGGAATGCTGGGGTTTCGGCATGATCGACTGCCAGATGAAAACGGCTTATCTGGAGTCGTTCGGCGCGCGAGAGATTCCGCGCAATGAATTTAGTCAAAAATTAAAAGAATTGATAAACTATCCCGGGCGAGTCGAGAAATGGTGTTTCGGTCATGAGCCAGTTAAATGATCTTCCTCAATCGGTACTGCAGTTTTACACGACTGCATCATACCCTTGCAGCTATCTGCCAGACCAGTTGGCGCGATCCCAGGTGGCAACGCCGAGTCATCTGATCGATACCCATGTATACGGTGAGCTGGTGCAGGCCGGGTTTCGCCGTAGCGGCGCCTTTACCTACCGTCCTTACTGCGACCACTGCCGGGCCTGTGTGCCGGTGCGCATCGTGGTCGATGACCTGATCCTCAGGCGTTCCCAACGCCGCTCCTGGAAACGGCATCAGCATCTGGTTGCGACACAGCACGACTTGTACTACCACCCGGATCACTATGCGCT
>DASVYI010000192.1:0-5655 GCA_036392275.1 Nitrosospira sp.
GGCTCAAGTGGGCAATCGACAGGCATGGGATCGAGCTCTTCCCCAGGGTCTAGCACGTCTGGAACGAGTTCCGGTTCGGGAAGATACTGATTTTTAATTAGTTATCGACGACGGGATTTTGGGGTACGTACATCCTTGTTCTCGTCGTTGGTCTGGGACTCCGCGGGCAAAGCCGGGGCTAGTTCTGAACTTTGGATGGAAAAATGACCTGGGGCGGCATGCCGTTACCGGGTCATATCGTTCGTAAGCAGTTAAAAATCCGCTAAGGTTGGAGAAACGGAAAATCAGCCATCCACCCCCCTAAACCAAAAATGGTCATCTAAAAATACATTTTCAGTGCGTGCTCATCTTTAACTTTTTAGGGACGGGGTTGGCCACGAAGTGGGTTTATTTATTACAATTATCTAAGTAACAAACTTTATTATTCCTGCATAATTATAATGACGTTGTCAAGCTACCAGAATCTCGATCATGACAAGCTTTCTCTAACTGCAAGAAGAATGCTCGGGCTTCGAGACGAGGTATTCTTGGAATGGACAAAAAGGCTTCGGCAGACTGTCAAGGAAGCCGAAAAACTGCCCCAACCAATCCTGATCGATACCCTTCCAGCGTTATACGGCAACCTTGCAGAAGCTATCACCCCTGGCTACCCGAGAGCCACCGCAAATGAAGGTAACACTGTAGCTGCTGAACATGGCGGCGAGCGGGCGCGGCTAACGAACTACAATGTCCATTCGATTATTTCCGAATACCAAATACTAAGATGGACGATCTTCGACGTTCTGAAGCTCAATAATGTCGAGCTTAACGACGATGAATTTTTTTTGATCAATGTTTCTCTAGATGGATCGATACGAGAGGCAGTTAATGCGTTCGCTCTTGAGCAAGCGGCGCTACGCGAAAGATTCGTTGCAGCTCTTACCCACGACCTGAGAAATCCACTATCAAATGCGCTAGCTTATGCCGAGATGATCACACGCTCTGCAGATTTCGCCAAGGTAAAGGAGGAGTTTGCGCAAGGAATCATTGACAATCTAAATCGGATGGATGGAATGATTCGGGATTTGCTCGATTCCGTAAAATTCCAAACTGGAGAGCGGTTACCTCTTCGTTTTGAAGAATTTGACATACAAGAGGTCGTGAAAGAGGTGTGCGATCAATTCACAGTCACCCATGGACCACGCTTTCAATTTACTGGCAATATCACCAAAGGCTGGTGGGACCGCGAGGCAATCAAAAGGGCAATCGAAAATATTGTTAACAATGCGGTGAAATACGGCCGACCCGGCACCCCTATCCGGATTAAAATCGATGCGGTAAATGAGCGCATGCTGTTGAGTGTGCATAATGAAGGAGAGCCTATTCCCCCCGAACAAATTGAAGGCATATTTCAGCTATTCCAGAGAGCAGCCGCTGCAAAAGAAGGAGACAAGGATGGTTGGGGTATAGGCTTGCCATATGTTCGCAGTGTCGCGGAAAGTCATGGCGGAAGTATTGCGGTGGATAGCGTAGTTGAGCGAGGAACAACCTTCATAATCGACATTCCACTGGACTCGAGACCCTACCAGGATGCTCCCGTGCTAGCAAGAAAAATGGATTGATTCTGGAAATCGCAGTCGGCGGGCAGTAGTAACGAGATGGGTTTCTTTTCTTTCCTGTTACCCTTGATCGCCTATTTTAGGATGTGCTGAATTAGAGCAAGCTAACACATCCGCTATTATTGATAAAATATGTTATCAATAATAGAACACGATATCCTTTTAGCATATCAATTGGCGCTCGGAGGGCATGTGTGCAGCCGCTGTTTTACCCGCTCATAAGCTGCGGGTGAGTCGATTGCACGTTGAGCTGCTATGGCGCCATTCATCAACTGTTTCTGAAAAGGTTTCAGCACGCCTTCCACCCAGGGTTTCAAGTCGGCTCGCGCCTGGGTTTGAGACGCGTAATGACGTGGTTGAGAAAAAGCCGCGCTTAGCGGTTCCTCCAGCATTTTCGCCCCGATTCCGAAATGCGACCTCCACGCCGACACATGCTCCAGCTCGTGCTCGCGCACGATATTTTTGCTACAGCGATCCTGAAGCTCCCGGGCAAGGTACACCCGCATTGCCGAAAACCCGAGTTTGACTGAAACATCGGGCACCATGCATGTCCTCCCATCCGGGCTTGTCCGCCATCTTGCCTGGATTTCATATCCGAATTCCGGCTCGGCACGCGTCAGACCATACACGCTGTGATAAGCGTCGTTAGCCTTGCCTGACATCGCCTGAAGGGCCTTGATCGAATGGGAATTGTCCTCGGCGGCAACGATATCCGTATACATGACCGTCACCTTGCCGGCTCCGGTCAGTTTTTCACAGCTCTCCTTAAATCCATCATCGTCCGCCCCGGCCGCGCCACTTTGTATCAACGCCAGCAACAGGGACCAGATGCCAAAGCGCTCCACCCAGGTGTTCCGGTTCTGATCGCTCACGATGGGTTTCAACCGATGGAAGGATAAGCAGGGGATAGGGCGTGGAACAGGACGGAGAATGGGGTGGAAAAGAGCAGTGATCGTGGAAAGCATATCTTCACACTGTGACATATCCACCTTTTGTTGCCTATCGTACAGAAGATCAATACCGGATCGGAAATACTAAAGCCTCGCCCAAGCCTCGCCTCCTCTCCGGCTCCCGAGCCGGGCCTTTGCAGGTCAATCAAAGGACCAAGTCCAAAGGAACCCGATCGTTGAACACGCCGCCAATACAATCGACGGAACTCTGGCCTCTGGTTGCTTATTTCTTTCTCGTCATCGCGCTTGTTGCAGGCATCGTGGCGCTTTCATATGTCATTGGAGAGCGGCATAAAGCGCATGCGGCGGATGAACCATTTGAAAGCGGCATCGTCACGGTCGGTCTTGCGCGCCTGCGCCTGTCGGCCAAATTCTATCTGATCGCGGTGTTCTTCGTGATTTTCGATGTGGAGGCCGTGTTCCTTTTTGCCTGGGCCATCGCTTTCCGGGAGCTGGGCTGGGCCGGTTACATTGAGGCCGTGATCTTCATATTCATTCTGGGCGCGGCGCTGGCCTATTTATGGAGGCTTGGTGCTTTGGACTGGGGCTCATCCACGCACCCCGGTCAGGGCCTCCAAAGAAAAAGGAGTTGAAACCATGAGATGGTCTTTGAGCAAGCCGGCCGATAAACCCCCTGACGCAACTTCCGGATCGTCGATTATCCGCGACAACGGTTTCGAGGAAGACGGCCGCCGCAGCGTGTTGCTGACGCGGTTGCAGGACCTCATTGCCTGGGGCCGCAAGAATTCAGTATGGCCCTACAACTTCGGCCTTTCATGCTGTTATGTGGAAATGGCGACCAGCTTCACAAGCAAGTATGACCTTGCCCGGTTCGGCGCCGAAGTGATCCGCGCTTCTCCCCGCCAGGCTGATCTGATCGTTATTTCCGGCACGGTTTTTATCAAGATGGCGCCCGTGCTCCAGCGGCTTTACGATCAGATGCTTGAACCGCGTTGGGTGATTTCGATGGGCTCGTGCGCCAATTCGGGCGGCATGTATGACATTTATAGCGTGGTGCAGGGCGTGGACAAGTTTCTTCCGGTGGATGTGTATGTCCCCGGTTGTCCGCCCCGGCCCGATGCATTCATGCAGGGCCTCAATCTGCTTCAGGATGCGATCGGCAAGGAAAGGCGCCCGCTGAGCTGGGTGATCGGTCCGCAGGGCATCGAGCGGCCGGGCGGGGAATCGCAGCGGGATATCAAGCGGGCCGAGCGCATGCGGGCGACGTCGCTGCGCAGTCCGGACGGGGTCTGACGTTGACCGGGACTCTGTCCAGCCTTGCCCTGAAACCGGATATTCCGGATGTCCTGGAAGAACTGAAGGGCCGCTTTGGCACGGGAATGGGTCCGGGCGCTCCGGGCGCGGCGATCGGTCCGGTGCAGAAAACCTGCGACGGCATTCCCACCCAATGGATTCCGAAAGAACGGGTGCGTGACGTCCTGCGCTACCTGAAACTGGAGGCGGAGCCGCCTTACCGTATGCTGTACGACCTTAGCGCGATCGACGAGCGCACCCGCGTCCATCGCGACGGCCAGCCGGAAAGTCATTTTACGGTGGTTTATCACCTGTTGTCGTTCCAGCGCAACGCCGACATCCGCCTTAAAGTCGCGCTCACCACCGATTTGTCGATGCCCACCATCACCGATCTCTGGCCCGCGGCAAACTGGTATGAGCGCGAAGTATGGGACATGTTCGGGATTGTCTTCGCCGGCCACCCCCACCTGCGCCGCATCCTGCTGCCACCCACCTGGCAGGGCCATCCCCTGCACAAGGATCATCCGGCGCGCGCGACCGAAATGGAGCCGTTCCGTTTGCCGGAAGACAAGGAGCGCGCCGAACAGGAGGCGCTGCGCTTTCATCCCGAAGAATGGGGAATGCGGCGTGCCCATGACGGCACCGATTTCATGTTTCTCAACCTGGGGCCGAACCATCCGAGTGTGCATGGGGTGTTTCGCATCGTGTTGCAACTCGATGGTGAGGAAATCATCGACGCTGTGCCCGAGATTGGTTTTCACCATCGCGGCGCGGAGAAGATGGGCGAGCGCCAGTCCTGGCACACCTATATTCCCTACACCGACCGCGTCGACTACCTGGGCGGCGTCATGAACAACCTTCCGTACGTGCTGGCGGTGGAGAAACTGGCTGGCATCGAAGTGCCAGACCGGGTGAAGGTAATGCGCGTCATGACAGCCGAGTTTTCTCGCATCGCGAGCCATCTGGTGTTCTACGGCACTTTTGCGCAGGACCTCGGCGCACTGTCACCGGTGTTCTTCATGTTCACCGACCGCGAGCGGGTATTCGATGTCATCGAGGCCATTTGCGGGGGGCGCATGCACCCGAGCTGGTATCGAATCGGCGGCGTGGCGCAGGATCTGCCCACCGGATGGGATCGTCTGGTGCGGGACTTCCTCGATTATATGCCGGCGAGACTCGATGAGTATGACAAGATCGCTTTGGGTAACCGCATCCTGCAAGCCCGCACACGCGGCGTCGGCGGTTACTCAACGGATGAGGCGATCGAATGGGGGGTAACCGGTCCCAACCTGCGGGCATGCGGTTTGGAGTGGGATTTCCGCAAGGCGCGGCCGTACTCCGGGTATGAACAGTTCGAGTTCGACATCCCGACTGGTCAGCGTGGCGATTGCTATGACCGCTGTGCGGTTCGCGCGGAGGAAATCCGCCAGAGCCTGCGCATCATCGAGCAGTGTCTGAACCATATGCCCGCCGGCGCGTATAAAGCGGATCATCCGCTCACCACGCCGCCGCTCAAGAAGCATACCTTGCATGACATCGAGACGCTCATCGACCATTTCCTGGGGGTGAGCTGGGGGCCGGTCATCCCGCCAGGCGAAGCGTTTATGGGTATCGAGGCGACCAA
This sequence comes from Nitrosospira sp., assembly GCA_036392275.1. Taxonomy (GTDB): domain Bacteria; phylum Pseudomonadota; class Gammaproteobacteria; order Burkholderiales; family Nitrosomonadaceae; genus Nitrosospira. Next base: position 5,427 of record DASVYI010000192.1, read on the forward strand.
GGGGAACAATGGCTATTACCTGATCAGCGACGGCAACACCATGGCCTACCGGGTGCGCATCCGCACGCCCTCGTTCCCGCACCTGCAAATGATTCCCCTGATCAGCCGCGGATTGATGGTCTCCGATTTGATCGCCATTCTGGGCAGCATCGATTTTGTCATGGCCGATGTGGACCGCTAATTTGGACGCTGAGGGGGAACAATGCTGAGTGAACAGGAGAGGAGGGAA
>DASVYI010000193.1:0-16041 GCA_036392275.1 Nitrosospira sp.
CCCGCGTTTACCCCAAAACCACTATATATAGTATACACGTTGGATAACTTTTACTACAGTTAGCGTTTGATCAATGGTGCAATATTTTTGGACATGTGTCAAAAGATTTTTGTAGGAATTTTTCTGAATGAATTGTAGGAATTGCCGGTATTGGCATGAGATTGGGCATCTCGGCAGCGGTGCAACTGGAATTGAAACCTGCATTGCCACTATTTCGCAGAGCCCGGCCCCACCTCATTTTCCCGGCCCGGCTTTGACGTTATTGCTGTCGGGTCGCGCCAATTGCCCTGACTGCCTTGCCATTTCGAGGGCATCGCGAATCTGCTCGGGCTTGTGAGCGCGCAGCCCTTCTGCCAGCGCGCGCGAGGCATCCCTGCGGCGCTCGGCATAATGACGCAGCGTTTCCAGTGTGGTGGCGGAAGGCATGGCGGGGTTGGGCGGAATATGAGAAAGCTGCTCGAAACTTTCTTCGTAAGGGCCGGCGACAGAGGCGTCGATACGCCCCGCCAGCTCTTCAAATGAGATGCCGCCCCGTTTGCCTTCCTCCAGTATTTTCTGCCATGCCTGGCTGATTGCGGCATCGTCATGCAGAAATTGTCCAATTTCCTTGCGCGCCTGCAATTCCTCGCTCCATAGATATGCGGGCGCGGGAATTCTGGTGATCAGGACGGCAATGAATAACGCAAACACACCTCCCGCAAGCACCCTGGCGCGCATCCGGGTACGGAAAGGGACATCTTTGGCTCCATCGATGGGCCGGGCAAGTATTACTCCGCCAAGCATCCCGGTGAGAAAGCCGCCGATGTGCGCGGCATTGTCGATCCCGGTGATCAGAAAACCGAGAATGAAGCTGGCCGCGGCAAACCCTGTGGCTCCCCAGAAAAACCAGCGGAAATCCCGCGGGTGGAGATTACGGCGCTCGCGCCAGACAAAAACCAGCAGCGCGCCATATATGCCGAAAATAGCGCCCGACGCGCCGCCGGAAATAGCCAGTCCCTTATGCGCGACGAGCGACAATAGATTGCCCGCCAGGCCGCTGGAAAAATAGATACCGGCAAAACGGGAATGCCCGTACATGCGTTCGACCAGCTGGCCCCCGTCCCACAGCGCCCACATATTCAACGCCAGATGGATAGCACCGAAGTGGAGGAACATGGCCGTACCCAGGCGCCACCATTCGCCACCCTGGGTAGCGGGGCCAAAGTTCGCGCCCCAGGCGAGCTGTACACTGTTGACCGAGTGCCACAGGCCCGCACCACTGGCGAGCATCGCGAGAAATACCAGCAGATTGACTGCGACCAGCAGCGCAGTCACAGGTATACGTGGGACTCGCTGATAAAGCAGATCGTGAAGGGGAAGCATGAACCTAAATCCGGCAGTTGACCGCTTGTTTTTTAGTTCGAACTATGATGCAAGAATATTTTCCGCACATAACTTAACTGTCTCGTCAATTTTTTGTCGTATTCGCTACAAGACGGATTGCACGGTTTTTGCGTCGCATGGTTGCGTTGCAATTCCTTGCAATGGCGCCCCAGAGCGTCGCCCAAGGGGCCCGCGAAGCGGGGATCGGGCAGCGGCGGGGATGCCGGACCGCGTTTACGGCACGTGGGGCACCCGCATCCCGCTACGGGGTCGCACCTTCCTTCAGAAGGGCACCGCTCCTCCCTGCGCGGTCTCACCATTCCACGTCGTTGCGCCTTGCCCTCCGCCGCAAAAACCATACACTCCGCCCTGTCCAACTGCCGGATCTAGGTTGAACGGTGGACTCGTTTCTCTGAACCCCCTATTATGCATTGCTCGATCGCAATCCTTGTCTACAAGTCTTGAAGGTTTTAACGCAGCTATTCATCGCTCTGCTGGCTGCTTTGCTGGCTGGCTCCTTGTTTGCCGATAGCGGGGTGCGGATTCAATTGCCGCATACGGGCCTCACAGTCAGTGACCTCGCCGTCATCATCAACGATGCCGATCCTCTGTCACGGCAAATCGGCGATTATTATCAGAAGGCCCGCCATATTCCGGCAGCCAACGTGATCCATGTGGATTTCCCGCCTGGCCGGGATACGCTTTCAAAGGATGAGTTCCGGCAACTGAAGGCCGAACTTGACCGGATTACCCCGGCTCATGTTCAAGCCTACGCGGTGGCATGGACGGTTCCCTTCCGGGTGGATTGCATGTCGCTCACCTCCGCATTGGCTTTCGGCTTCGACGAGAGTTATTGCTCATCCGGGTGCGGGCCGACAAAACCCAGCCCTTATTTCAACTCTTCCAGCCTTAATCCCGCCGGTGACTACTGGCTGAGGCCCGCCATGATGTTGGCCGGCATCGATTTCGACCAGATCAAGGCGCTTATCGATCGCGGCATTGCCGCTGACCAGAGTTTTCCCAAGGGGCATGCGTACCTGGTGATAACCCCGGACAAAGCGCGCAGCGTGCGGGCAAGTTACTTCGAGCAGACCGTAAAAGAACTGGCCGGCGTTTTTCCAATCGAAATTGTCGAAGCCGAGGCAATAGCGGATCGGCACGATGTTCTCTTTTATTTTACCGGGCTTATACACGTGCCCGACCTCGACACGCTGGATTTCCTGCCCGGCGCGCTGGCTGATCATTTGACATCGGCGGGCGGCCAGCTTAACGGTTCGAACCAGATGAGTATCCTGAGGTGGCTGGAAGCAGGCGCTACCGCGAGTTACGGAACGGTGGTGGAACCCTGCAACCATATGCAGAAATTTCCTTTTCCCGCTGTTGCCATGTTTCACTACGCGCTTGGCGCAAGCGCCATCGAAGCTTACTGGAAAAGTGTGGCGTGGCCGGGAGAGGGCGTGTTCGTGGGTGAGCCGCTGGCCCAGCCCTTTGCACCGAGGCTGCGGGAGGTTCGTCCGGGGCAGTTCGAGCTGCAAATTTTTTTGCCGCGCGAAAGACGGCTAAGAATGGAACGGTCACTTTCGGCAGCCGGGCCGTTCAAGCCGCTTCCCCGGCAGATACCGCTACGCCGTGGCGCCAATCTGGTGCGCTTCAATTTCGCTGAAACAGAAGGCTATCTCAGATTGCGATGGTGACGCGAACGGCGTTCGGCGGCCTTGACGGGGATCCGGGAAGAAGCAGGGATTTGACAGGGTTTTGGCCTCAGCGGGAAATCTGTGGGAGAATCGCGTTTTGTGCAGCCGGTTCAAGAAGCGCGGCTTATCAGATTTCGCAACGTTAATAAAACCTATTTTTGAAAGGAAGAGTTTGTGACGGTCATTCGGTTGCCGGACGGGTCGGAGCGCAGGTATGAACATGCAGTGACGGTGGGCGATGTTGCTGCGTCGATCGGACCGGGGCTGGCTCGTGCCGCCCTGGCGGGCAAAGTGAACGGCAAGCTGGTGGATATATCCAGCCGCATCGAGGCCGATAGCGACCTGAAAATCGTTACCGAAAAGGATGCGGAGGGACTGGAAATCATCCGCCACTCTACCGCGCATCTGCTGGCGCATGCGGTGAAAGAGCTGTTTCCCGATGCGCAGGTTACCATTGGTCCCGTCATCGAGGACGGATTTTATTACGATTTCTCTTATAAGCGCCCGTTTACACCGGAAGATCTGGCGGCGATCGAGAAACGCATGGCGGAAATCAGCGCGCGTGACCTGAAGGTGGAACGTCAGGTTTGGGACCGCTCGGACGCGATCAACTTCTTCAAGAACCAGGGCGAACACTATAAGGCGCAGATTATCGAGTCCATTCCCGGCGACGAGGATGTTTCGCTCTATTCCCAGGGCAATTTCACCGATTTGTGCCGGGGTCCGCATGTGCCCGCCACTTCCAGGCTGAAGGTATTCAAGTTGATGAAGCTGGCCGGGGCATACTGGCGCGGAGATTCACACAACGAAATGCTGCAGCGGGTTTATGGCACCGCCTGGGTCAGAAAGGAAGACCAGGACGCCTATCTGCACCGTCTTGAAGAAGCGGAAAAGCGCGATCACCGCAAGCTCGGCAGGCAACTGGCATTGTTTCACATTCAGGAAGAAGCGCCGGGCATGGTGTTCTGGCATCCCAAAGGATGGGTTATCTGGCAGCAGGTGGAGCAGTACATGCGGGACGTGTTCCGCAATAACGGCTACCTCGAGATCCGCACTCCCGCGGTACTGGACAAGGGGTTGTGGGAGCGCTCGGGGCATTGGGAAAATTTCCGCGAGAACATGTTCATCACCCGGGCGGAAGACCGGGACTTTGCGGTCAAGCCGATGAACTGTCCTGGTCACGTCCAGGTATTCAAGCAGGGACTGAAAAGTTACCGTGACCTGCCGCTGCGGCTGGCGGAATTCGGGTCATGCCATCGGAACGAGCCTTCCGGGGCGCTGCACGGGATCATGCGGGTGCGGGCATTCACCCAGGACGATGCGCACATTTTCTGCGCCGAATCCCAGGTGCAGGATGAAGCAATGCAATTCATCGACCTGTTGCAGAAGGTCTATGCCGATTTCGGTTTCAACGAGATTCTGATAAAACTTTCCACCCGCCCAAAGAAGCGCGTGGGCTCGGAAGAGCAGTGGGACAGAGCGGAAGCTGCGCTGAAATCGGCACTGGATCGCAGGAATCTCGGCTGGGAGCTGCAACCCGGTGAAGGCGCTTTTTATGGTCCAAAAATCGAGTTCTCTCTCAAGGACAGCATAGGCCGTGTGTGGCAATGCGGAACCTTGCAGCTCGATTTTTCCATGCCGGAACGGCTGGAGGCCGAATTCGTGTCGGAAGACAATTCCCGCAAGGTGCCGGTCATGCTGCATCGTGCGATTCTGGGATCGTTGGAGCGCTTCATCGGCATCATCATCGAAAATCATGCGGGGGCGCTCCCTTTGTGGCTGTCACCGGACCAGGCGGTGGTGCTGAATATCTCCGAAGGACAGGCGGACTACGCGCAGAAGGTAACAGACGAACTCAAGCGTGGCGGCATTCGCGCGCATGCAGACTTGAGAAATGAGAAAATAACCTATAAAATCAGGGAGCACAGTTTGCAAAAACTGCCTTATCAGATCATAGTGGGTGACAAGGAGGTGGCCGCGCAAATGGTTTCGGTGCGAAACCGGGCGGGCGCAAATCTTGGCCAGATGTCCTTGAACGTATTGATCGAACGGCTCAAGGGAGAGATAGCCGCGAGAACTGGCGCGGCTTGATTTTATTAATCAGATTTGGGGAATTACTATAGTTCAGGAAAAAGCAGCACGTATCAATCAAGAGATTAATGCGCCGGAAGTGCGCTTGATTGGCGCGGACGGAGAGCAGATAGGCGTAGTCGCCCTGGCGACCGCCAACCGCTTGGCGGAAGAAGCCGAAGTGGATCTGGTGGAAATCGCGCCTACCGCGCGGCCCCCTGTGTGCCGTCTGATGGATTACGGCAAATTTCGCTATCAGGAAAGCAAGAAAAAACACGAGGCCAAGCTTAAACAAAAACAGATCCAGATCAAGGAAGTCAAGTTCCGGCCCAATACCGATGAGGGCGATTACGCAATCAAGCTGCGCAATCTGATCAGTTTCCTGGAAGAGGGGGATAAAGCCAAGGTTACATTGCGTTTCCGCGGGCGTGAGATGGCGCATCAGGAATTCGGTGTGCGTCTGCTGGAGCGTGTAAAGTCGGATCTGGAGCCCTATGCGGTGGTTGAGCAATTCCCGCGGATGGAGGGCAGGCAGATGGTGATGGTGCTATCCCCGCGCAAGAAAGAGGTAAAGGTGGCCAAGCAAAAGGAATCCAAACCGAAGATCGCGCAGATCGTTGGGGAAAACCGGGAAGTCGGAGCCGTGGCGTCGAATTCGGATCCGGTGCAACCATAGATAGCCTTCGCTTAGATACACCATCGAAATCGTAGCAGAAACCCCGGAAACTGGATTGCGGCGCATCGAAGGCGGGTGCGGCGCGATGGCATTTTTTCCAGCACTGCAACACCAGACGGTGTTGTTCTTTTTTAAAACAAGTGATTGCCGGGTCTCGAAGTGTTCCGGACAGTATTCCGCTCTGGGAAACACCCGGTGTCATATAGATAAAAGCAGGAGTCGTGTCATGCCAAAGATGAAAACGAAGAGTGGTGCAGCAAAACGATTTACCGTGCGGGCCGGGGGCAGTGTCAAACGCTCGCAGGCATTCAAACGTCATATCCTTACGAAGAAATCCACAAAAAGCAAGCGGCAGTTGCGCGGAACCGCCGGTGTGCATGACAGTGATGTGGCGTCCGTGCGTGCCATGATGCCCTACGCGTAAGGAGAGAATGACATGCCACGAGTAAAACGGGGTGTAACGGCGCACGCTCGCCACAAGAAGGTCCTGGATCTGGCGAAAGGCTACCGCGGGCGCCGCAAGAACGTCTATCGCGTTGCCAAGGAAGCGGTGATGAAAGCGGGGCAATACGCTTACCGTGACCGCCGCCAGAAGAAACGCCAGTTCCGGTCCCTGTGGATCGCTCGCATCAACGCTGCTGCGCGCGAATGCGGTTTATCCTACAGCGTGTTCATGAACGGCCTGAAGAAAGCGGCGATCGAGGTGGATCGCAAGGTATTGGCGGACCTAGCCGTATTCGACAAGCCGGCGTTTGCGAAAATAGCGGAACAGGCCAAAGCCAGTCTATCCGCATAGAAGTAAAAAGGTTTCGTTACAAAAACCGGAGGAGGCTGAAGGCATCTGCCTTGCCTCCTTTTTTCTTGCGGAAGCTATGCCTCCTTGTATGATCGAAACTGCTCTGATTTTGGTTGAAGGTGCGTTAAAAGCCGGCTCATAGAGTGAGAAAGATGACATGCACGAGGTATAGGATGGGTGGAACCGAGTGAAACCCATCAAGACTCTGGCGAGATATGCAAGATGTAAGGACCAATGATGGGTTGCGCTTTGCTCCACCCATCCTACTTTAGATTTTATGAATAATCTGGACGATCTCCTCAGTGAAGCCATCGGTCTGGTCGGAGGCATCCGTGATGCGGCCGAGCTGGAGCGGACTAAAGGTCATTATCTGGGCCGCCATGGCAGGTTGACCGAATTATTGAAGGGGTTGGGCAAACTTCCTCCCGAAGAGCGTCCCGCAATGGGTATACGCATCAATCGCGCAAAGGAAGTGCTGGAGGAGGCGCTCGCCACCCGTCGCGATGCGATACAGCAAGAGGCGCTCGAGGCGCGGCTGGCGGAAGAGACACTGGATGTCACCCTGCCGGGGCGGGGTTTGGGAATGGGTGGACTTCATCCGGTAACCCACACGCTGGAGCGAATCCAGACACTGTTTCACTCGATCGGATTTACCGTGGCGTCAGGTCCCGAAATTGAAACCGATTTCTACAATTTTACGGCGCTCAATATTCCGGAAAATCATCCCGCGCGAGCAATGCATGATACGTTCTATGTGGATAACGGGGCCGATCCCCCTGATACCCATTTGGCTGCACATTTATTGCGCACGCACACCTCGCCGGTACAGATCCGTTATATGCAAAACACCCGGCCGCCGCTGAAGGTTATTGCTCCGGGACGGGTTTACCGCCGCGACTCCGATTTGACCCATACGCCCATGTTCCATCAGGTGGAAGGGCTGTGGGTTGCCGAAAACGCCAATTTTTCAGCGTTGAAAGGTGTATTGGCGGACTTCATGCAACAGTTTTTCGAGCGCGACAATTTGCCGGTGCGCTTCCGTGCCTCTTTTTTCCCGTTCACCGAGCCTTCGGCGGAAATGGATATCGGTTGCGTGATGTGCCGGGATGGCTGTCGGGTGTGTACTTACACCGGCTGGCTCGAAGTGCTGGGTTGCGGCATGGTGCACCCCAACGTTCTCAAGCATGTCGGCATAGACAGCGAGAAGTATATCGGCTTTGCCTTTGGCATGGGCGTGGAACGGTTGGCCATGTTGAGATACGGCGTGAATGATTTGCGATTATTTTTCGAGAACGATCTCAGATTTCTGAGGCAATTCAATTGAGGGTTTCCCCAAGAAGAGCTTCCCTGCGGGTTTTATGTATAAGAGCCTCCTTGCGTTCAAAAAAGCATCCAAAAGCATCCCCGAGTTTCGTCAAAACAGTATGAGATTTCTCGGGGGCGTCAGGGGGCATCAAGCGACTATTGCGGCCTTATTGTATTCCGCGCAAAAGAACAACATATTCCCATGAAATTTTCAGAAAAATGGCTTCGCACGTTCGTTGATCCGCCGCTGTCAGCCACCGGTCTGGCTGACGCGCTGACCATGGCGGGACTCGAAGTGGAATCGATCGAGCCAGTTGCTCCAGTCTTCGACAAGGTGGTGGTGGCCGAAGTATTGACTGTTCAGAAACATCCACACTCGGATCATCTCAATGTCTGCCAGGTCAATGCCGGTTCAGCCGTGAGCGCAGAGCCGTTGCAAATCGTATGTGGAGCACCCAATGTCCGTGCCGGAATAAAAGTGCCATGCGCCCTGCCGGGTGCCCAACTTCCCGGCATTGCCATCGAGCGGGCCCGGATACGCGGAATCGAATCCGCGGGCATGCTATGTTCGGCGAAAGAACTGGGCCTGCAGGAAGAATCGGAGGGCCTGTTGCTGCTCCCGTCCGATGCGCCGGCGGGCGCTGATTTCCGCGATTATTATGAGCTGGATGACAGGCTTTTCACACTCAAGCTCACGCCCAACCGCGGCGATTGCCTTGGGCTGACAGGCATAGCCAGGGAGGTGGCGGCCATTACCGGCGAAACGCTCCGGTCTTCGGCGATCGAACCGGCCGCCAATCAGATCAGCGATACCCTGGCAATCAGGGTGGATGCGCCGGATGCCAGTCCGCTATATTGCGGCAGAGTCATTCGAAATGTCACCCTCGACGCTACCACGCCGTCATGGTTGGTTCGGCGCCTGGAACGCAGCGGCATGCGCACCATCAATGTGGTAGTGGACGTGACCAATTATGTCATGCTCGAGACAGGTCAGCCGCTCCATGCTTTCGATCTCGCACGGATTTCGGGCGGGCCCGGAGGTGTGGGTTCGATTCGCGTGCGTTACGCGGAGCCCGGTGAAAAGATCCAGTTGCTGAACGGCGAGAATCTCGCGTTGCAGCCAGACATGCTGGTTATCGCGGACGGGACCCGGCCATTGGCGCTGGCGGGCATCATGGGCGGGAAGGAAAGCGGCGTGGAACGGAACACCAGGGATATATTTCTGGAAAGCGCTTTTTTCAGTCCTGCGGCGATCGCCGGAAAATCGTTTACCCTGGGTTTCAGCTCGGATTCGGCGCATCGCTTTGAACGTGGCGTCGATTTCGGCGCTACGCGCAGCGTGATGGAGCGTGCAACCCGTCTCATACTCGATATTTGCGGCGGCAGGGCAGGACCTGTTTCTGAAATCAGAGGTGAATTGCCGCCCCGCGACTCCATAAATTTGCGACAGGAAAGGGTGCGGCGTGTCCTTGGTATCGACCTTAGCGAAACCCGGATCACCGAAATATTGCAGCGTCTGCAGTTCGACTTCCGGTCTGCTGCGGGCGTATTTCATGTTACTCCCCCGACATATCGTTTCGATCTTGCCATAGAGGAAGATCTGATCGAGGAGGTGGCACGGGTACATGGTTACAATCGCATCCCCGCCGATTTGCCCGCCGCCGGGTTGGGTATGCTGCCCGACCTCGAGCTCACGCGCGCACCGTCGCAGTTGAGGCAAATCATGATGATGCGCGATTACCAGGAAGTGATCAATTACGGTTTCGTGGACGCGTCATGGGAGCGGGATCTGATGGGCAACATGACGCCCGTGGCATTGAAAAATCCCTTGTCCAGCCAGATGAGCGTGATGCGCAGCAGCTTGCTCGGCGGCTTGATATCGAATCTGCGGTTCAATCTCAACCACAAGCAGGCCAGGGTTCGGATATTCGAAATAGGCGGTTGCTTTGCGAAAGGCGGCGGCACCTATCTCCAAGAGGAAAAGCTGGCCGGGCTTTGCTATGGGGATGCCATGTCCGAGCAGTGGGGAATCCCTGCCCGCGCGGTGGATTTTTACGATGCGAAAGCCGATGTCGAGGCACTATTTTCACCGATCGCGATATGTACCGAACCGGCATCCCATCCTGCGCTGCATCCGGGCAAATCAGCCTGGATACGACTCGGGGAAAAAATTGCCGGTTACCTGGGCGAACTGCATCCCCGCTGGCAAGAAAAACTGGATCTGCCTGAATCTGTGGTGTTGTTTGAATTGAGCCTGGGCGTCCTCATGACGCGAACTCTGCCGAAAGCGGCGGAGATTTCCAGATATCCGGCGATAAGGCGTGATATCGCCGTGGTAGTGGCCGAGGATATCGCGGTTCAGGTAATGCTGGAGTGCATGCAAGCCGGGAAATCACCCATTATTTCGGAGATTTCCTTATTCGATGTGTATCGCGGCAAAGGCGTCGAGCACAGCAAAAAAAGTCTTGCATTCCGTATCTTATTGCAAGATACTCAAAAAACCCTCACCGATGCGGAAGCCGATCGAGAGGTTTCAAGGCTGCTGGATATTCTGGAAAAAAGGTTTGGCGCAACATTGCGTAATTAACGTACCTGAACTTCAGAATTGACCCCGGCGCGCTCGTGGAGGATTTGTTCAGGGATCCAGGAATTTCTGGATGCGTCGATCAATTAGGAAATCCTCACCAGCCGGATTAAAAGGTAAACCGCAGTTATAAACGATAGGTAAGGATAGATAAGGATAGATAAGCGGGTGAAAGAGACTATGACCTTAACAAAGGCCGAACTGGCGGATTTGCTATTCGAAAAAGTCGGCTTTAACAAGCGTGAAGCCAAAGACATGGTGGAATCCTTCTATGAGGAGGTTCGCATCGCGCTCCAGAACGGCGATGGCGTCAAACTTTCCGGTTTTGGCAATTTCCAGTTGCGGGACAAACCCCAGCGTCCTGGCCGCAACCCGAAGACCGGTGAAGAAATTCCGATTACCGCCCGGCGTGTGGTGACCTTCCATGCCAGCCAGAAATTGAAGGCAATGGTAGAAAAAAATCAGCATGGAAAACATAACGGCTAGTAGTGCTCTGCCTCCCATTCCCGCAAAGCGTTACTTCACGATTGGCGAAGTGAGCGAGCTGTGCGGGGTCAAGCCACATGTGCTGCGCTATTGGGAGCAGGAGTTTACCCAGTTGAAACCCATCAAGCGCCGCGGCAACCGCCGTTACTACCAGCACCACGAGGTACTGCTCGTCCGCCGCATCCGCGAGTTGCTCTACGAACAGGGCTTTACCATTCATGGTGCGCGCAGCCGCTTGAATCACGGAGCTGTGGAGACCATGCCGTCCGCCGCTGCCTCGGCGACTCCATTGCCCCAGGCAGTCGATCTGACGCTGTTACGGGGTGAGATCGAGAACGTCGTTTCCCTGCTTCGGTCCTAAGCACCTGCCGGCACGTATTTCGCCCTGCGGATCCCGCGAAATCACTGGAACAATTCAGGGAGCTTAACCTCCCTGTTTTTGTTATAATTTCCATCTTCGGGGCGTAGCGCAGCCTGGTAGCGTACTTGCATGGGGTGCAAGTGGTCGGAGGTTCAAATCCTCTCGCCCCGACCAGTCAAGCCATAATCTGATCGATTCTTTCGCGTATCGGGACTCGTGTAAATAACGGTATTTCCCGAAACGCTGAAAATTTCCTGGATACCGTTCGAATGCGCATATTGCTCAGCAACGATGACGGGTATTTTGCGCCTGGCCTGGCCTGTCTTGCGGAAGCGCTTTCCGCCATTGCGGATATCGTCGTGGTCGCTCCGGAGCGCGACCGGAGCGGCGCCAGCAATTCGCTCACCCTCGACCGTCCTCTCAGCTTGCACAAGTCCCACAACGGCTTTTATTATGTCAATGGCACGCCCACGGATTGCGTGCACCTGGCGGTTACCGGAATGCTGGACACATTGCCCGACATGGTGGTTTCCGGTATCAATGACGGAGCCAACATGGGTGACGACACGATCTATTCCGGCACGGTAGCGGCCGCTACCGAAGGTTTTTTGCTGGGTATCCCCTCGCTCGCCATCTCTCTTGCAGGTTTTTCCCGGGGAAATTTTGCGACCGCTGCGCGCGTGGCCACAGAAATCGTGCAACATTTCGAGAATGACAGGCTGCATGGGACAGTGCTGCTGAACATCAATGTACCGGACATCGACTATTCCGAATTACAGGGCATGGAGGTTACCCGGCTTGGCCGCCGGCACAAGGCGGAGCCCGTTGTCAAATCGAAAAGCCCGCGGGGCGAAACGGTCTATTGGGTAGGCGCGGCCGGACCGGCCCAGGATGCGGGCGAGGGTACGGACTTTCTTGCAATCCAGCGCAACCGGGTATCCATTACTCCGCTGCAAATCGACCTGACCCGTTATGGGCAGCTGGATGCCGTGCGGGAATGGATCAAATAGCGCGGGAACCCCCGGAATTGGATGCGCGCCGCGTTGCACTTGATATCGTAGAGCATTCAACGATCCGCGCCGCCGCGCGCGGTGAAATCAAACCAATCTTATACCCGGCGCGCTACACAGTGGATGTGTCGGGTGTTTCCCGTGTTTCCTTGAGCCGTCCGGATATGGCGGCAGTTCCCTTCCAGAGGTAATGAAGAGGTTGAATCACTCCGGGATCGGCATGACTTCTCAGCGGACCCGCGCGCGCATGATCGAGCGGCTGCGCACGCAAGGTATCACTGACGAGGTGGTGCTGGCAGCGATGAGCGTGGTTCCCCGCCATATTTTCGTTGAAGAAGCCCTGGCGACCCGCGCATACGACGATGTGGCCCTGCCTATCAACTTTGGCCAGACCATTTCGAGTCCGTTCACCGTTGCGCGCATGAGCGAGCTTGTACGCGCGGGCTCGAGCGTCGATAAAGTGCTTGAGATCGGATCGGGTTGCGGCTACCAGACGGCTGTTCTGGCACAGTTTGCGCGCGAAGTTTATTCGGTCGAACGGATCGGGCCATTACTTACGCGCACGCGCGCCCGCTTGCGGGAACTGCGCCTCAACAATGTTCGCCTGAAGCATGCCGATGGTTTTCTCGGATTACCCGAATGTGCGCCATTCGATGCGATCATCCTGACCGCCGCAACCGCGCATGTTCCTCCGCCGCTGCTCGAGCAACTGACAGTTGGCGGCAGAATGATCTTACCGAAAGGAAACCAGAAGCAACTTCTGTGCGTTATCGAACGCAACTCAAACGGATTTACCGAGATAATGCTCGAAGAAGTCAAGTTTGTACCGATGGTGTCGGGTATCTGGAAACGCTAGCAGCCTGCGGGACTCGAAAGAATCGAAGACCTTTAAATCCGGCAGGCTGCCAGGTGGTGCATCAAGCGATGCGGAACGAGGGGCGGGAATGAGGAGTACAACGATCAGGCACAGAATCAGGGTGAGGGTGCAGGGGCTCCTGAATCACCGTGCAGGGTCAGCCCTTTTTTTGTTTCTGCTGGTTGCGAGTTGTGTATCCACACAGCAGCCTGCGCCGGTCGTCGACCGCACCCCGGCAGAACCGCCAAAAAATGTAGATAAATTTGGCCCCATTCCGGAAGCAGCCATTCAACGGCCAAAAGTCCATGTCGTGCAAAAAGGTGACACCTTCTATGCAATCGCGCTGAGTAACGGGATTAGTCAAAAGGATCTGGCTGAATGGAACAACATTCAGGACCCGGGCGCCATTCATATCGGTCAACAGATCTACTTGTCTCCGCCGGCCGGAACGGCTGGGCCATCGCTGTTTTCTATCCCGGAGTCAGCGCCGGCGTCCCAGGCTATTGCCACCCCTGGCGCCCCCCCCAGCGCCTTGCCTCCACCGGAAGCCAGGCAACCAGGCAATACCGACAAGCTGAAGAATCAACCCAAGGCGTTCAAACTGCCGTATTCGGAACAGGCCGTAGCACAGTTAAAGGGCTTGGCGGATCCGCCCGCAGTGATCATTCCGGCCCTCGCCAGGGTTGATGCAGCATCCGGGAAAAGCGCCGAAATCAGCGCTGGCCCACCCACGGCGGCAGGTACCCGAAATGATGACGGAGTCGAATGGACCTGGCCGGCGAAAGGCAAGCTGCTCGAGGGGTTTTCCGAAAGCACGAAGGGTATCGATATCGCGGGCAAGCCGGGGCAGGCGGTCACTGCATCGGCGGCAGGGAAAGTCGTAAACAGCGGTGCGGGACTGCGCGGCTATGGAAAGCTCATCATTATCAAACACAATAATACTTATCTTAGCGCCTACGCCCACAACAACAAGATTCTGGTAAAGGAAGGACAAACGGTATCCAAAGGGCAAAAAATCGCCGAGATGGGAAATACTGATGCCGACCTGGTAAAGCTTCACTTCGAGATTCGGAAGAATGGGAAACCTGTAGACCCACTGAAACACTTACCTGAGGTATCCGGATGAACCAACTCAATTATACCGCCGACGACGAACAGTTCGACCAGACCGATCCATTGGATCCGGATGAAATATCCCCTGAAGTTGCCGAAGCGGCACCCAGTACGGGGGCCGAGGCTCCCAGCGATTACCTGCTGACCGACGTCACGCAAATCTATTTCAACGAAATCGGGCAGAATTGCCTGCTGACCGCGAAAGAAGAAGCAGCGCTGACACGCCTGGTCAAGCAGGACAATTTCGAGGCACGCCAGAAAATGATCGAGTGTAACCTGCGGCTGGTGGTGAATATCGCCAAGCACTACACCAATCATGGGGTCGCCCTGCTGGACCTGATCGAAGAAGGAAACATGGGGATGATGCACGCGCTGGAAAAATTCGATCCGGAGCGCGGATTTCGTTTTTCAACATATGCCACGTGGTGGATACGCCAGAATATCGAGCGTTGCATCATGAACCAGTCACGGACTATTCGTCTGCCGGTGCATGTCATCAAGGATTTGAACGTTATTCTGCAGGCCGCGCGTCATCTCGAGGCGCATACCGGAAAGGAGCCCAGGGCGGAGGATGTTGCGCATCTGCTTGGGCGCCCGGTAAAAGAGGTGCAGCGCATGCTGTCGTTGAACATGAGCATGATGTCACTGGATGCGCCGCTCGAGGTTGATCCGTTACTGTCCATGGGCGACATCATGCCCGACGACACGACGCCCGGTCCCGACCTCATGCTGGAGCAGTCCGAGATCAAGGACCGTGTGCAGGAATGGTTGTACCGTCTAAATGAAAAACAACGGTACATCATCGAGAAGCGCTATGGCCTCAACGGTTATGAAATTCAAACGCTGGAACAATTGGCCACCACGCTTGATCTCACGCGTGAACGCGTCCGTCAGATTCAGCTGGAGGCGCTGCAAACCCTCCGCATGATATTGAGATGTGATGGCGTGTCGCGGGATGGGGTGTTTTAGCAGCCTCCCGGACTTGAAGGAAACCGACTGCTAAAGCGTCTGGCCTGTCCGCTGTTTGTATTCGCCACTATTCTGACCAATAGGATATATTGGCCTGCAAAATCGTCAAAATCTTTCCCCGCCCGGAAAGCAGGCGGGGAAAGATTTTTTCGCCCTTTTATTATATTCCTACCTTATGGTTTCTTTATCCTCCTCATGCCTATAGGCAATATGTACATGACTATACGCAACTAAAAATCCACCCCAATTCCGCCATCCCCCGTTTCCTGGAGGACGCTGATCCCGAATCTCCGTTTCCTCCAATTCCGCAAGTCGGTAAAAACCCCACCTTTAAATTTCTTTTTTGCACTTTACTTGGGCAGACTTATCACATAAACTGGTGTTGAAAGTTTTTGTTAATCGAAGTCATGCGGAATCAGCGCCGAATGTCAACGCGGATTCCAAATGACGGCTCTCCGCGTTTGCGGTAATCTAACATTTTCTTAACTACTCATAGCCATGTCACAACTCGAGTTCATAGCGCCGGACCCCAACCTCTGTACCGAGGAGGAAATTTCGCAATTGGTTCATACGTTTTACGCGCGGGCCAGAAAGGATCCCTCACTTGGCCCGATATTCGAAGCGCACGTCGCGGACTGGGATGCGCATTTCGTGCAAATGATCAATTTCTGGTCAATGAAGCTGCGCGGAACGAACCATTTCAGAGGCGCTCCCATGCCAAAGCATGTGGCGCTGCCGGGGCTCAATGCCCAATTGTTC
>DASVYI010000194.1:0-4489 GCA_036392275.1 Nitrosospira sp.
GAAGAAGCGGTAATTCTGGCGGTGGATGTGGACAGTATTTACAAGATTCCCGCGCTGTTGCATGACCAGATGCTGGATGAAATCGTCTGCCACAAACTGAATATTCTTGCCAAAGCGGCGGATCTGAGCATATGGAAGAAGCTGGTGCATGCTTTGGAACACCCGGAACGCACGATAGAAATTGCGCTGGTCGGCAAATACGTGGATTTGAAAGAGTCATATAAATCCCTGTCGGAAGCATTGGCCCATGCCGGGATTCATACTCGCAGCAAAATCAACATTCATTACACCGATTCTGAAAATATTGAAAAGCATGGGACAGATTGCCTGGCGGGGATGGATGCGATACTGGTTCCCGGCGGATTTGGCAAGCGCGGCGTCGAAGGCAAGATCATGGCCATCCGTCATGCGCGTGAAAACCGCATTCCTTATCTCGGCATCTGTCTGGGCATGCAATTGGCCGTCATCGAATATGCCAGGGACAAAGCAGGGATGGTGGGTGCTCACAGCACCGAATTTCATCCCGAGACGGCCTATCCCGTCATTGCCCTGACTACCGAGTGGCGCACCCGTGAAGGCCACGTGGAAATCCGCCATGCCGAATCTGATCTCGGCGGCACCATGCGCCTCGGTGGACAGGAATGTGTACTGAAAGAGGATTCGCTCGTACGCAAAATCTATGGCGCCGGCAAAATTATCGAGCGCCACCGTCACCGTTATGAAGTCAACAATGAATATATACCGAGACTGGAGGAGGCCGGCATGCGCATAAGCGCGGTGTCGGCAGGAGAAGGATTGTGCGAGATGGTCGAGTTGCCGCAGGCTGAGCATCCGTGGTTCGTCGCCTGCCAGTTTCATCCGGAATTCACTTCCACACCCAAAACGGGGCATCCGCTATTTAGCGCCTTTATCGGGGCAGCCATCGATTACGCCAGTGAACGCGCGGCAACCGGGGTGGCAGGTCTCGGCAAGCTCAAAAACATCGTATAGACCTCGACATGTCTCCGGAACCCTGTTCTGTGAGGCCAGCCAGGATCATTTCCATATTTCGAACGAAGAATCATCAATTGTGCATCTGGAAGGACGTTATCGATAGCTCCTTTCACCATCCTTGAATTAAATTCAAAACATCTTTTAATGAAATCTACAATTAAAATGACCCAGGGAAAAATAGCATGAGTGCAATCGTCGATGTCATTGCGCGCGAAATTCTAGATTCGCGCGGAAATCCTACCGTGGAAGCGGATGTATTACTTGAATCAGGGGTGCTGGGACGGGCGGCGGTACCTTCCGGCGCATCGGTTGGTACCAGGGAAGCGGTTGAACTCCGTGACGGGGATGCACGCCGCTATTCCGGCAAAGGCGTATTGAAAGCGGTGGAGAACGTCAATACCGAGATTTCGGAAGCGATCATGGGTCTGGATGCAATGGAGCAAGGCTTCATCGATCAGACGCTGATCGATCTCGACGGCAGTGGCAACAAATCAAGGCTTGGTGCCAACGCGGTTCTCGCGGTGTCGCTTGCGGTGGCGAAGGCCGCGGCGGAGGAGTCCGGCCTGCCGTTATACCGGTATCTGGGCGGTGCGGGTCCCATGTCGATGCCCGTGCCCATGATGAATGTCATCAACGGCGGTGCGCATGCCAATAATAACATCGACATGCAGGAGTTCGTGATCATTCCGTTGGGAGCGCAGAGCTTTCGCGAAGCCCTGCGCTGTGGGGCAGAAATATTTCACACACTGAAAGGATTGCTCGACAGCAAAGGCATGCATACCGCTGTGGGGGACGAAGGCGGGTTCGCGCCCAATCTGGCCAATAATGAGGCGGCGTTGCAACTGATCATGGAGGCTATCGAGAGGGCGGGTTATTTGCCGGGTCCGGACGTTGCCATCGGGGTGGACTGCGCCAGCTCGGAATTTTTCCGGGATGGCAGATACCATCTGGCCTCGGACGGTTTGAGCCTCGACTCGGGACAGTTTGCCGATTATCTTGCTACCTGGATGGACAAGTATCCAATTCTGAGCATCGAGGACGGCATGAGCGAACACGACTGGGACGGATGGAAACTGCTCACCAGCAGGCTGGGAAAATCGGTCCAGCTGGTAGGCGACGACATCTTTGTAACCAACACGGGTATTTTGAAAGAGGGCATCGCGCAAGGCATAGCAAATTCCATCCTGATCAAACTCAACCAGATCGGCACGCTTACCGAAGCCCTTTCGGCTATCGAAAATGCCAAGCGCGCGGGCTATACCGCCGTGGTGTCGCACCGGTCCGGTGAAACGGAGGATACGACAATCGCCGACATTGCCGTCGCGGCCAACGCACTGCAGATCAAGGCAGGTTCACTATCGCGCTCCGACCGCCTTGCCAAATATAACCAGTTGCTACGTATCGAAGAGGATCTCGGAGATGCGGCCAGCTACCCCGGACGGGAAGCGTTCTATCAACTGAGATAAGACGGCAGGCGATTCCCGGCCAGGCCACACGGCCGTACGTTCATCATTGGAACGATATTTCGGCATACACTGTGAAAATATTGAGCCTTGTACTCGCGGCCTTCGTTATTTTGCTGCAATACCCGCTGTGGCTAGGCAAGGGCGGGTGGCTTAAAGTATGGGAAGTCGATCAGCAGATTACGGCCCAGCACGAAACCAACAGGAAACTGCAAGCGCGCAATGCTGCGCTGGACGCGGAAGTGCGCGATCTCAAGCAGGGTTACGATGCCATCGAGGAGCGTGCCCGCAATGAACTGGGCATGATCAAGCAGAACGAAATATTCTTTCACATGCTGGAGGATAACGGCGGGGATAGCGCCCGCTGACATCCCCGGTTTTGCGCATGGCCGGACTTGTGTGCTTGTTTTCATGATCCGGCAGATTTGCGGTCCTGAAACGATCCCATTGAGCTCGCGCCTCCATCCAGTTCGATCATTTCAGATCGGACGGCCGGATGTAAGGAATCCCTGACAGGTCATTCGTTTATCCTCACATTCAGTTTCAGCATTTCCTGACAGATATTCACGTTATCGTTGCGGTATTCTTAGTCAATCCGAAGCGTAGCCAGCATGCGCCAAGCATTACCGGTTTGGCGTCACCGCGGGCAGCAGGGGCAACACCGGAGGGCCGGCACGCATTTCCGATTGAAAGAGGCGGGCCGGTTCGGCAGGAAATATCCGGGTCCCGGCACAATTTCAAAAACACAGTAAATCGCGCGGCGGATACTGACTAATAACTAAATGAAATCATTGTGCAACGAATGAATCCGGGAGCAAGTAAATATGGAACGCCTCACCATATCGCTGAATAACAAGCTCGCCCAGCAGTTTGATGCGGTAATACATAAGCGCGGCTATTTCAATCGCTCGGAAGCCATGCGTGATCTCATACGGGATCTGCTTGAAACCGTCCACTCGGATGAACACGCCGAAGGCCACTGTATTGCTTCGCTCAGCTATATATATAACCATCACGAAAGAGAACTTGCCAATTGTATTACCTCGGCACAACACAACCATCATGATCTCGCGTTATCCACCATGCACGTGCACATGGATCATGAAAATTGCCTTGAAGTAATCAACCTGAAGGGCCCCATCAAAAGTGTGAGAAGTTTTGCCGATCTCATTATCACCACACGCGGGGTACGGCATGGCAAATTGCATATCCTGCCCGTCGATATCATCCATGAACGGCATTCTCATGACTCCGGGCCGCATGTTCATGGTAATCCCATCTCCCGTACTGAATCCCCGCATATTCAGTATGAATAAGACGGGCAGCCGCGGCGAAACCGTCTCCGGCAGAAGACGGAAGCGGAACGGCTGAACTCATGCGACTGGGCGATCAGTATTGAATTCGTATAGACCTGCTGGGTCCTGTCGATAGTTGCTCCGAGCCTGCAAAGGCGGCGGATTGCGTTCGGCGCAAGGCGCAGGCCACGCAGCAGCGCGAGTCTCCGGTCTCTGTAGGCGGCGAGTATAAGTATTGACAGGCCCTAATCCAGCAATTTGTGCTCGGCTACATAGCGGACGAGTTGAGCATTGTTCTGCATGTTCATCTTTTCCAGGATACGGGCGCGGTAGGTACTGACGGTTTTTGCGCTCAGTGCCAGTCTCTGCGAGATTTCGGTTAACGATATTCCAGCGGCGATAAGCTTGAGGACATTGAGCTCCCGATCGGAAAGCGTGGAATGCAGCGGTATTGGCGATGCCGGGCCGAGATCGAACAGCAGTTTCTCAGCCAGTTCCGGATCGATATATTTTCCGCCGTTCGCCAAGCGCCGGATTACAGATATCAGCAAATCGGTCGGACTGTTCTTGGTAAGATAGGCAGACGCGCCTGCGCGTATTGTCCTGATGGCATATTCATCCTCATGATACGTGCTCAACATCAGAACTTGATGCTTTGCATCATCCTTCATTATCCGTTTTAATACTTCCAGTCCATCCATGCCTGGCATGCTGACATCCAGTAATGCCACATCCCAT
>DASVYI010000195.1:0-7916 GCA_036392275.1 Nitrosospira sp.
GGTTGCCACAGGCCGCACCGCACATGGCTGGAAATTTTCTTAACTGCGCGCCTGTGGAACATATAAGGTGATCTCCACACGGCGATTGCGGGCGCGGTCCGCCGCAGTGCTATTGGAAGCGACAGGCTCTGCATCGGCACGTCCCTCCGCACTCAGGCGGCTTGGCAGCACGCCTCTCGCGGCAAGAATCTGCATGACCGAGTTCGCTCGTTCTTTCGACAGGTGCCAGTTGGACGGAAACCGCAGCGATCTGATCGGCTGATCGTCGGTATGGCCAGTGACTTTCACCTGGCCCGGCACAGCATTGAGCGCATTCGCAATACGGTCCAGGATGGGCAGGAATTTTTCCGAGGTGGTCGCGCTTCCGGGCGCGAACAGCCCGTCACCTCTCAGGGTGATTATGCTGCGGTCGTCCTCATCACGCACGGCGACCAGACCTTCCCTGATTTCCTGCGCAAGAAACTCCGCCAGCCGGGGTTCCGCTGCGGGCAATGGTTTCGGTTCGGGAAGGGGATTGCTGATCCGGATTGATTGAATCTGGGCAAATACCGGATCGGAGGCGGCATTGAGCAAAAAACTGAAGCTCAGGTATGTGCCAAGCATGATCAGGCCGCATATTGCGGCCAAAGCCCATACCGGCAGGAGAGCGAGAATCTTTGCCCGCTTTATGACTGCGGCTTGCCAGCGGGGAGACAGATCACGCTCATACTCGCCCCGCTCCTTGCTCAACAAGTGCGCCAGGCGTTCACGCAATGTATCGAGATGGGCTTTGCCATTCTCCATGACGCGGTAACGGCCCTCGAACCCCAAGGCAAGGCAGATATACATGAATTCGAGGAGTTCGCGATTGGCCCTGGTGTTTTCGGCCAGCTTCGCCAGCAACTGAAAGAATTTCTCCCCTCCCCATGCCTCATTGTGAAACATGACGAGCAGACTGTGTCCAGCCCATATTCCGCTGCCCCAGGGAGTCGATGCCGCAGCTTCGTCGAGCAGTGTACAAAGCGCATAACGGGCGCCGATAATTTTTTCGGGCGCGACGCCAGCCGATCTGGCGCGGATTTCGAATGACTTGATGTTTTGAGCAATATAATCGCGCAAACCCGCCGGGTCGGGATGCTGCAAGGTTGCGCGCAACTGCGGAACGATGTTCAATAAGGGGTTGGCGGCGGCAATCAGCGGGTTGAGTCCGGAGGCTGCCGCCAATTCGTCTATTTCTTTTATTGTTCCCATGGAAAGGGCCATGTGGCCGCCTTCCATGGCGGGTCCCGGCGGAACGGTACGTCCCCCGGGAGAAGGCATCATGACGGTTTTGTCCGAATCCAGGGTTGAAAACGGATCGTCCTGGCTCATAATATGAATCCGTTACCAAAAATACGTCACCCGCATACGGCGGCAGCATCCGGCCCCGGACCATGCACGGGAGCCGGCGTTCTTCAGTCCCTTATGGCCCAGAATTCAAGCTCGAGCCCAGGAAATTCGCCCGCGATGTGCATCGCCAGCCCGCCGGATCGCTCGAGCTGTTTCCATATCTCGCCTCCGCGTTCGAGTTCGAAGTAGCTGTATCCGGCATGGAAGGGTATTTGCCGGGGAGCGACCGGCAACGAGTTCAGGGGTATGCCAGGCAAGGCCAAGTTGACCAGATCGCGGATGCGTTCGACAGATCCGATTTTGACTTGCGCGGGAAAACGGGCTCGAAGTGCTTCCGTTGGCAATTGAGCGCTGACCGCAAGGATGAAGTGGGCGCTCTTGAGCAATTCCCGGTCTGAAATCGTTGCGACCCGCACACCATACTTGCGATCCTGCAGCTCGATTGCAATCGCGCTTTGCTCAAGCACCATACTCAGGGAGCGGCGCAATTCTGTGATAAGCGGTGTGAAGCAAATCGCCAGTGCGTCATGCTGATATTCGGGGTAGCGCATTGGGCGGCGATTGCCGCTGCTGAACGTTGCCAGATCGCCGGCGAGGCTCAAACATATACTGAACAAACGCTCGGGATGTAGCAGTGAATGGGCCGAGATATGGGCAATGAGCGGTTCGTAGCGGTTGATGGTTTGCAGCATGAGAAAATCGGCAACCTCCGCAACGCCTCCCCGCCCCGGTTGAGCGACCCGTGCGGCGAGTGTCTCCCCGCGCTGATGAAGCAAGCCTTGTAATTCGCTTACATAACCGCTCAGCGTTGTATCGCTGCCGGCATGCAGCATGGGCGGAATAAATTCTTTTTGTATGACCAGCTGGTTATCGGCCCGGCGTTCTACGATCTGCACCACGTCGAGGGTGGTATAAGCATCGGTGACATCCTGCTTGCGCATGAGCCGCAGGCGGAGCTGGCCAACCTGCAAAAAAGCGCTGTTATTGGAATTGGCGTTGGAGTCCGCGACCTCGAGCTCTCCCACAGCAAAACGTGCGAGCGTGTTATTTTGAGCATCGGCGGGACCGGTTTCATCCATTCCCGGGCGCCGCATGGGCAAAGCCAGCACGATGAATTCGTTCCTGATGTCGCCCTCGATATCCAGGGGAATGGGTGATGTATCCTCATCGGGAAAATCAAATGGCGTGCCATCCGGGAAAATACCGCGTGCCGCGGTCAACTGGACTTTGCCGATAGCCATGGCGTTGCGGTTGAGTTCCAGGTTGACGAATCCCCAGCTATAGCCCAGCAGTGGCGACGTACGGCCTTCGATCAGCCTTTCGAAGTACCGGTCGTGCTGCTGAAAATGCTGTGGCTGAAGAAACAGGCCCTCCGCCCATACGACTTTGTTATTCCAGGGCATCGTTGCTGCTCCTGTACCCATTGTCAGAAGCAAGCCGTATGCGGGGGCCCCGCTTTGTTTGAAGCGGCTGGTTGTCCGGAAACCGCGGAGCGGCAGCGGTTTTTTGAGGCGGCTTGCCACACCATAGGAAACATTTTCGTTTCGCACTGATGGTGACTTTTCCCGAATCAACCTGAATGACCACTCGTGGTGGTTTCTCCTTCGGAGGAATGGCCGCTGATGCGCGCCATTGAGAATGTTCGAGATCCCGGAATGCCGCGACGACAGCGACATAGCGGGTATCGGGTTGCAGGGGCCTGTCGAATTGCAGTTTTTCTCCGGGATGGAGCTGGAATACTTCGCTGTTGATCAACTCGGCGCCAAGCGTTTTTTGTTCGTTATCAAAGATGGAGAAGAAATCCGCTGCATCAAATGCGGTTGAGGATTTGAGTTCAAAGAATTTCACGACTATCGGCGAGGCCCTCCCGTGCGCATCGGGATTTACATTCGATTGTGCCCGGAGCGACATTTTGACCATGGCGGGTTTTGGCGTGCTGGCGCACCCGGCAATGAAGAGGAGAATGACGATTGAGACACACCGGATGGTATGCGGCATGAGCTTCATTATTTTTCTTCCGGTTCAGGACGGGTTTGGGATCGATCAGGTTACGTGACAGCCCATAGAATAAATATAGTCATTTAAAATGAGATTCGCAATTGAGTGATATTTCGTATTCAATGATGACCACTAAGATAGCCGCTAAGATAGCCGCTAAGATGGCAGGTAAGCTGGATTCAGCAAAAGAAGGGTATTTACAGGATAAATTTAATTCAGTTGGCATTTTTTATGACTCCGGGACCAGTAGGGAGGATCTCATTTCGGGTTTCAGTTTGCTGGCGGGTGAGGGATTATGATTAGATTGATCTCGGCGGCGGCAACCCACGTCGGGTTGTTGCGCACCAATAATGAGGATGCCTGCCTGGCCATGCCGGAAGCGGGGATTTTTGCCATTTCGGATGGCATGGGAGGGGCGGCCGCGGGAGAGATTGCGAGCAGGTACTTCATAGAAGCGGTCCAAGCCGCTCTTGCCAGCCGGGTCCCGGTTCCCGAAGAAGCAAACATTGTGCTGGTCGAAAAAGTATTCGAGCTTTCAAATGAGCGAATATTTGAGCATACCGCACAGAACCCGAACGATGAGGGGATGGGTTGCACCGGAGATCTTTTGTTATTCTTCGACCGCCGTTACGTTATCGGACACATGGGAGACAGCCGAATTTACCTGATGAGAAACGGGCGTTTGCGGCAACTCACCCGGGACCACTCGTTGGTTCAGGGGTTGGTGGACGAAGGAATCCTGACACCTGAGGAGGCCAAAAATCACCCGCGGAAAAACATCATTCTCCGGGCGGTTGGCACCGATCCATTCATGTCCCCTGATATTTTGAAAGGCAGCGCGCTCAACCACGATATCTTCCTTCTCTGTTCGGATGGGCTGACGGATATGGTGGACGATTCCGCAATTCGGGATATGCTCGTTTCCAAAACGTCACTGGATACAAAAGCCGGGAACCTGATCAGCGCAGCGCTGGCGGGCGGGGGACGAGACAATGTAACGGTGGTTCTTTGTGAGGTCGAGGCAAGCGATTGAGGAGGTTGAATCTAAATCCGGCAGTTGACCGCTCGTTTTTCAATTTACTGTTATGATCCACAAGGATTTTTTGCGAAACTTGAACTTCACCTTTGGGTGAGTTCGCGTTCGCTACAGGGCGGATTTAGGTTGAACCCGGATCGAACCATGACGACGCCGCTCTCGCCACCCGGTCACCATGCGGACGTTTCGGTGAATCCTTGAACCACGGGTGAACAACGGGTGAACAGCGGGTAAAAGGCGGGTCTGTCTTTCGTCACCGGATACCGGCAAAGTTATTACGATATACTTCATCGTCTGCATTCGCTGCCCCAACCATGAAAATCCACGAATACCAGGCCAAGGAAATCTTGCGAGCGTTTGATATAGCGACGCCCGGGGGAATAGCCTGCTTCAGCGTGGACGAAGCCGTGGAGGCTGCCCAAAAACTCGGCGGCGAGGTATGGGTGGTCAAAGCGCAGATTCATGCCGGAGGACGCGGCAAGGGCGGGGGTGTAAAGGTGGCGAAGTCGCTCGACGAAGTGAAACAATTTGCCGGGAAAATGCTGGGAATGACGCTCGTCACCCATCAGACCGGGCCGAAGGGTCAAATTGTGCGCAGATTGTTGATCGAGCAGGGCGCTGATATCAGGAAAGAGTTATACGTTGGCATGCTTGTGGACCGCGCCAGCCGAAGCGTCTGCCTGATGGCAAGCTCGGAAGGCGGCATGGATATCGAGGAAGTCGCAACAAGGATGCCGGAAAAGATTCACAAAGCATTTATCGATCCGGCTGCCGGGCTGACCGCGCAAGATGCCGATGCGATTGTTCGCGGGATCGGAATCCCGGAATCAGCCACCGGAGAAGCCCGTGCGCTACTGCAGGGTCTGTACCGTGCCTTTGACAGTACTGATGCTTCACTGGTGGAAATCAACCCGCTTATACTCGACGCGAAAAATCATATCCTCGCGCTCGACGCGAAAATGAATTTTGACGACAACGCCCTGTTCCGTCATCCGGACATCGCTGCCCTTCGTGACCTGGACGAGGAAGATCCGGCGGAGATCGAGGCCGCTGAACATGGCCTGTCCTATATTTCGCTGGACGGCAACATCGGGTGTCTGGTGAACGGTGCGGGTCTGGCGATGGCGACCATGGACATCATCAAACTCTATGGAGGAAATCCTGCCAATTTTCTCGACGTGGGCGGCGGCGCCACCGCCGACAAGGTGCGGGAAGCTTTCAAGCTGATGCTGCGCAATCCGAAACTGCAAGCCATATTGATCAATATATTCGGCGGCATCATGAGGTGCGACGTGATTGCCGAAGGCGTGGTGGCCGCGGCCCGGGAAGTAAGGCTAAATGTGCCGCTGGTGGTGCGCCTGGAGGGCACCAATGTAGATCTGGGCAAGAAGATTCTGGCCGAATCCGGGTTGCCGGTCATCCCGGCGGCAAACATGGCCGATGCCGCGGAGAAGGCTGTTATCGCAGCCAGGGGCAGAGCATAGGCATGGCTATCCTGATTAACCGGAACACCCGGGTCATGACTCAGGGCATCACCGGAAAAACCGGGCAGTTTCATACACGCATGTGCCGGGATTATGCCAATGGGAAAAACTGCTTTGTCGCCGGAGTGAATCCGAAGCGGGCGGGTGAAGATTTTGAGGGCATCCCGGTTTTTGCGACCGTCAAGGAAGCGAAGGAGGCGACCGGTGCAACCGTTTCAGTCATTTATGTGCCGCCCCCGTTCGCTGCAGCGGCAATCGACGAAGCCGTGGATGCAGAGCTGGATCTGGTGATCTGCATTACCGAGGGCATTCCGGTCCGGGACATGGTGAATACTTGTTACAGGATGCGAGGACGCAAAACCCGGCTGATCGGCCCCAACTGTCCCGGCATCATAACGCCGGACGAAATCAAGATTGGAATCATGCCCGGCTATATCCATAAAAAAGGGCGTATCGGCGTCGTGTCGCGCTCCGGCACGCTGACGTATGAAGCGGTTGCGCAATTGATGGAGCAGGGATTGGGGCAGTCGACCTGTATCGGCATAGGCGGCGATCCGGTGAACGGCTTGAAGCATCTCGATGTGATGAAATTATTCAATGATGACGATGAAACCGATGCGGTTTTGATGGTTGGCGAAATTGGGGGTTCCGACGAGGAAGATTGCGCACGCTGGGCCAGAGATAACATGACAAAACCGCTGGTGGGCTTTATCGCCGGGGTAACGGCTCCGCAGGGAAAACGCATGGGGCATGCCGGCGCCGTGATCTCGGGTGGAAAAGGAACGGCGCAGGAGAAGCTTGCCGTGATGGAAGAGTGCGGGATCAAAATAACGCGAAATCCCGCGGAGATGGGCAAATTGCTCAAATCGGCGTTGCGATGACCGGCGCGATTTGCCGTTATAAATGTTACAGACTCGACGAAGATCGCCGTGGCTCACTATGGTTCACCGTAGCTTTTTAGGCAATGACTTTTTTCTCACTGATTTCCGCTCTCCTGCTTGAGCGATGGAATCCGGGCAGCGACCGCAATCCGGTCATAGCGCTGTTCCTGTCCTATGCCGATTCGCTCGAACGCTATTTCAATACCGGCGAGCGCCGCCATGGCATCGCCGCCTGGATTGCCGCGGTGGTCCCGGTATTGATCGTCTCGGGCTGGATATACTATTCATTGTATGGTCTCAGCCCGGTGCTGGCGTGGATGATGAACGTCGCGGTACTTTATCTCACCATGGGATTCCGGCGGTTCAGTCATTCGTTCACTGAAATCGGAGAGGCTCTCAAGAACGGAGATTTGCCGCTCGCCCGCAAACGATTGAGGTCGATGCACGGAGTTCAGGCCGATGAACTCAGCAGTCAGGAAATTGCGCGGATTGCTATCGAAATGGGATTGATTCATTCGCATCGCTATGTGTTTGGTATTATTATTTCCTTTGCGGTACTGCCGGGGCCGCTCGGCCCGATACTCTATCGCCTGACAGAATTATTGAACGAGCGCTGGAGCGGGCGCCCGGATGCCTTTGGTGATTTCGCCGTGAAAGCATTCGACATCATAGACTGGCTTCCGGCGCGGATGACCGCCATGAGCTTCGCAATTACCGGCAATTTTGAAGATGCGGTTTATTGCTGGCGCGCGCAGGCGGCATCGTGGATTAACCATAACCAGGGGATCATTCTCGCCAGTGGCGCCGGAGCGCTGGGGGTCTGCCTGGGCGATTCACTGCGCGAGCCCGGTGGCGAATATTATCGCCCGGAATTGGGAGTCGGCGAAGAAGCCGACATGGATTTTCTGCAAAGTGCCGTGGGTCTGATCTGGCGAACGCTGGTATTGTGGTTTCTGCTGATATTATTGCTGGAGATCGCGAGTTGGGCTGGGTAAGGAGAAAGGAAGAAAAGAAAACTCATGAATTTTGCCAAGCCGATGCATCCAATGAGCCACGCGGTTGGGAGCCTGTCATGCCAGAACCTTTATTGATTGCCTATTCAGGCCATGCGATCGGTTTGCTGCCGGCCTTTGCCAACCGGCACGGGCT
>DASVYI010000196.1:0-3559 GCA_036392275.1 Nitrosospira sp.
AGTGCGGAACTTACCACGCCATCCAGGCCGCAATCATGGGCGAGCACAGCCAGGCGCCGTACCACGTCCTGCGGCTCCCCATTCAAACCTATGTCCTTCAGGTCGCTGTGCTCCATGCTGGTGAGCAAGGTTACGGCGATCAATTTCGCTGATCCGGGTGGCACCGCCTCCCGCGCTGCGGATAGCATTCTTCTGCCGCCCAGCGCATGGACATTCATCATCCATACACCCAGCCCCGCCGCGGCCTTGCATGCATTTGCCACCGTGTTGGGGATATCGTGAAATTTCAAATCGAGAAAGACGTCGAAACCCCTGCTCATCATCTTTTCTACAAGCTGCGGCCCGGCGGCGGTGAAAAGCTCCTTTCCCACCTTAACCCTGCATGCGTTGGGATCGAGTTTGGCGGCAAAGGATATTGCCTGTTCCGCCGTGGAAAAATCCAGGGCGACGATAATTCGCGGATCACTCATACGATTAGCAATCGATAACCAAATTAATCCGGTATATGATATTTTTTTCTGTATGCAACGATTTCACGCCTCTGCCTGAATAATTTTCCCAGGCAGGACATGACGCCAATCGCTACGCCAAGCGCAAAAAACAATAATATTACCAATACGAGTGGCGCCTGCCATTCATAGCCAAAGTAGTAATGCAGGGTGACTATTTCGGCATTCCTGACGGTGAAGCCGAACAGCAACAGAAGCACCACAATGCGCAGGAACCAGATTGGATAACGCATGACTCAGTAAATTGAAAAACGAGTGGTCAACTGCCGGATTTAGGTAGGATACTCTGCCGTGCTTCGCGATTGAGGCCCCATGACGCATGGGCAGACATAAAAAAGCGGCATGATCTTTTCGATATGCCGCCATTTTATACCCATCAATTTCCGATTTTTCAGCTTTTGTAATCCACCCGCTCACGCATTTCCTTTCCCGCCTTGAAATGCGGCACGTACTTCTCCGGCACCCGAACCTTTTCTCCGGATTTCGGATTTCGTCCGATGCGCGGCGGGCGATAGTTCAGATCGAAGCTGCCAAATCCACGAATCTCGATGCGCTGACCCTGTGCCAAACTCTTGGCCATGGCATCGAGTATTACCTTGACCGCGAGCTCGGCATCCTTCGCCACCAATTGTGGATAACGTGCCGCGAGCTTTGCGATCAGTTCAGACTTTGTCATGGATATCCTTCATGGCTCAGTATTTTTTACGTCCATCTTGGCTTTAAGCAATGCACCGAGGCTGGTAGTACCCGCATTGGCGGAACTATCGACCGCAACTTTCTGTATGGCATCCGACTCTTCCGCTACGTCCTTGGCCTTTATGGAAAGATTGATGGTCCGGTTCTTGCGATCGATGTTAATGATCATCGCCTCAACCGTATCGCCTTCCTTCAAATGTGTGCGAATGTCCTCGACCCGGTCGCGCGACACTTCAGATGCACGCAAATACCCTTCGACATCATTCTCGAGCGCGATGACCGCGCCCTTCGCGTCGATGGACTTGACGGTACCTTTGACGATGCTGTTCTTGTCGTGGACAGAGACAAAGCTGTTGAACGGATCGCCTTCCAGTTGCTTGATGCCCAGCGAAATCCGTTCACGCTCGACATCGATGGACAGGACCACCGCCTCCACTTCATCACCTTTTTTGTAGTTGCGCACGGCTTCTTCGCCCGGCTGACTCCAGGAAAGATCGGACAGATGCACCAGCCCATCTATACCACCCTGCAACCCGATAAACACGCCGAAGTCGGTAATGGATTTGATCTGGCCGCGTACCTTGTCTCCTTTTTGATGATTCATGGCAAAGTCTTCCCACGGGTTCACCTTGCACTGCTTCATGCCGAGCGAGATACGCCGGCGCTCCTCATCGATTTCCAGGATCATCACTTCGACTTCGTCACCCAGTTGCACGACCTTGGAGGGATAGACATTCTTGTTGGTCCAATCCATTTCCGACACATGCACCAGCCCTTCGATGCCTTGCTCGATCTCGACGAATGCGCCGTAATCCGTCAGATTGCTGACCTTGCCGAACAGGCGGGTGTGGGGTGGATAACGCCGCGAGAGCCCTACCCACGGATCCTCCGTCAACTGCTTCATCCCCAGCGATACGCGGTTCTTCTCCTGATCGAATTTAAGTACCTTGGCGGTCACTTCATCGCCGACACTGATGACTTCGGACGGATGTTTCACCCGCCTCCAGGCGAGATCGGTAATATGCAACAGGCCGTCTATACCACCGAGATCGACAAATGCGCCGTAGTCGGTGATGTTCTTGACAATACCCTTGACGACGGCGCCTTCGGCCAGATTTTCAAGCAAGGTCTGGCGATCCGCGCCCTGGGTTTCTTCCAGAACCGCCCGGCGCGACACCACGACGTTATTGCGCTTGCGATCCAGCTTGATGACCTTGAATTCCATTTCCTTGTTTTCGTAAGGGGTCGTATCCTTGACCGGGCGGATATCCACGAGCGAGCCGGGAAGGAATGCGCGAATACCATTGATCATCGCGGTGAGACCGCCCTTGACCTTGCCGGTTACGAGGCCGGAAACAATGGCGCCGCTTTCCATGGCGGCCTCGAGATCATGCCAGGCGGTAAGACGCTTGGCCTTGTCGCGTGACAGGCGGGTTTCGCCATAACCATCTTCGAGCGCCTCGATGGCAACGCTGACGAAATCGCCGGGCTTGACTTCGATTTCGCCTTTATCATTCTTGAATTCTTCGACAGGTATGAAACTTTCCGATTTGAGGCCGGCATTTACGACCACGACGTTGTAATCGACACGGACGACCTGGGCGGTGATAACTTCACCCACCCGCATTTCCTGGCGGGAAAGGCTTTCTTCAAATAGTGCCGCAAAACTTTCGGAAGAACTTGTAGCGGACGCAATAGCTATGGAAGCAGTAGTCATTGTAGAAAATACCTGATTGAAAATCCCGTCGACAAAATCATTGACGGGGTTAAGGGTTAATAATAACTGCTGAACACGGCCACCCGCTGATTTGGTCAAAGAGGGCATACCCGGGCAGCAGCGCAGTCAGTACTCACTTTGCACCCGAAGAATTTCTGATCGCCGCAACCTTGCTCACCATCATGAATGCAGCCGGGATGCAGGAACATTCTTGCGGCGGCAAGCCTGGCAACCCATTCCAAACCGAAGCCAACCGAGCTATTGAACTGAGATGAAGCTGACGGCTGACGGGTCGATACGTGAGGGGTCCGGCCAGGAACTCGAATTTCTAGAGGCGCTATTTCGCGCAAACATCGGCGTATTGCTTCAATACGCTATCCACTGCTTCCGTAATATTCAGAGAAGTTGTATCCAGCAGATTCGTGTCTGCGCCCAGTTGCAGAGGTGCTACGGCTCGATTGCTGTCACGCGCATCGCGGTCCCGTATATCCTGCAAAAGGGTGGAAATATTAGCATCTATTCCTTTTTCCATCAACTGTTTATATCTCCGTTGCGCCCGCGTCTCGGCGCTGGCGGTCAGAAAAATTTTGAGAACGGCTTCAGGAAATACCACCGACCCCATGTCCCGGCCGTCCGC
>DASVYI010000197.1:0-7881 GCA_036392275.1 Nitrosospira sp.
CGTGATACCGGCCGTTCGACAGGAGCTGCACTTCCGGAATCGGTGTGTTTGCATTCGAGAGAATCCGTATTGGCATGTCCGGCAGCTCTTTGATGATGCGCACATCGGGAAGCGCGGCAGCTTGCATACGGAAAACAGTAAACTTGGGAATTCGTTCCTGAAGCAGGAGCATCGTTGCCTGAAACAACGGCTCCGACTCGAACCTTCTTTGCATGGGCCGGTCGAGCAGCACGTACGCCAGGGAAAGCAGGCTCATGCCCTGGTGATGAGCCATGAAGGAGCGTACCACGGCACGGGTTTCACCGCGCCGCAGCCTCGAGGGGGTGTAATCCACAGCCTCATAAAAACCAAATTTACCGGCCATGCCTTCGGCCGCCAGCTGTTGCAGATTGCGGCACGCAGCCTCCGGTGCGACCATCAGCGCCAATACCGACGCATAGGGTGCAACAACGAGATCTTCCCCGAGACCACGCTTGAGTCCCAGTCCCGGAACGCCAAATGCGCGATACTGATAGTTGAATTGAACGTCTACGGCGTTGTAGCCTGATTCCGAGATACCCCAGGGAACATTGCGTTCCTTCCCATACGCGATTTGACGGTCGACCGCCGCCTTATAGGTCTGATCAAGAAGCGTATTGTCAAATGTCGGCATGACAAGGAGCGGCATGAGATATTCGAACATCGAGCCGCTCCAGGAGAGCAGGGTTGACTCCCCATCATAAGTGGTAAGCATTCGCCCCAAAGCGAACCAGCTTTCCTGAGGCAGCTGCTCCTGCGCGATTGCGACGAAACTGCAGAGCCTTGCTTCCGACGCAAGCAGATCGTAATAGCTGGCATCGAGACGGCGCTCACCGGCGTTATACCCTATCGCAAGCTGACGTTGCGCGGGATTGAACAGAAAGTCATATTCCATTCGCGACATCTCTTCCGCCTGAAGTGCCAGATGTTCGAGAGCCGCAATTTGTTCGCGCGCGCTATCATTGCCCCGGCTGGCGAGCTCGCGCAAAGAGGGGATGGCGATCGTGTGTGCGGTACCGGCATCTTGCGCTGCCGCAGTCATCAGGGCTTGCGGCACCAGACTGTTCAAGTCTCCAAGCGCGCTTTCGCATTGCCCGCTCAAAACCCTCGCCCACTCATGAGCTTCGCCGGAAGAAAGAGCTGCCGGTCCTGCCGAAATCTCGTGAACGATGTCCCGTGCGCAAGCAACCAAACGATCGAGATCAGCTCGTGCACTGGCGACCGTCATTGGACGGATTTCGGCTGCGGCGATGAGCGCGTTTTCAAATTTCCCCAGGGAAGCCGTCGCCGCAGCGCCAGCGGTTTTTTCAAGGATTTGCAGCGTATCGGCCAATGCCATAAAAGTCTGCTCGCGGATAACAGGTGCCTCGGCGACTTCCAGCAGGCCGGCGCGCAATGTCAACAGATGGCCTGCCAGATTGCCGCTATCCACTGTGGAAATATAGCGAGTCAGTGGCGCCTTTGTTTGCGTGTCGTACCAATTGTAAAAATGTCCCGCATGCCGCTCCAATGTTTCCATCGTCCGCAGCGTATTGGCG
The DNA here is from genome assembly GCA_036392275.1 of Nitrosospira sp. Lineage (GTDB taxonomy): Bacteria > Pseudomonadota > Gammaproteobacteria > Burkholderiales > Nitrosomonadaceae > Nitrosospira. The sequence goes on from DASVYI010000197.1 coordinate 1,557, forward strand.
GTCCGTTCGACGAGTTGCCGGATGCCTATATAGCCAAAGTCATGAGCGGCAACATTGGCCAGCAATGCCAGACCCATGTTGGTCGGGGACGTGCGGTGAGCGATCACCGGAACCGGCGTTTCCTGAAAATTATCAGGAGGCAGCCAATGATCATCCGGACCGACAAAGGTTTCGAAAAAGAACCAGGTCCGGCGCGCGGTATGCCGCAGAAAATTTATTTGCCCATTCGTCAGCTCTGTGCTTCGGGGGGGCAGAGGCCGGCTTACCCACCAGGCAATGACGGGCGAAGCCGTCCATAACAACAAAACCGGCAATGCGGCAATCAATGCAAAGGGTGTGACGGCAATCATTACGACGATTGCCGCAATTGCAATCACTGGCGCGATCCACATCGACGGGAGGAACGCGAGAATACCCATCCGTCCTTTCCCGGCGCTCGCCAAACCGGATGCGCGCTCGACCTCCCGGGAAGGATTCCATTCAAGTAGCTTGCGGCGTGTTACAAAAAGCCGCACATGAGCCCGAACGATCGCGTCGAGACTGAAGTAAGCCTCGAAGGGAAGGCAAGCCAGCATGAACAGCATTTGTCCAAGGTGGCGTCTGGCCGCGCGTGCGGAGCTGATCACTTGCTGCCGCCAGGTCACTTCGGCGGGCTTTCTCAACAGATCCGAAAGAATCGGTATTACTGCGGGAATGACCAGCATGCCGACGACAGTTGCAGTCCAGAACCATGAGTCCGAAAGCGCGATCCACCCCAATAGCAAAAGCAGTATCGAAGCGACCGGAACAAGACTCCGCCGGAGATTGTCCATCAACTTCCATTTCGACAACGCCGACAGCGGATTGGGCTGATAGACCGCGTCGCCGGTGGGCACTCGCCACAAAATCCAGCTCGCGAGCTGCCAATCTCCACGAATCCAGCGGTGACGGCGGCTCACATCGGCAAGATACCCCGACGGGAATTCCTCATATAACTGCACATCGCTCAGTAGCCCCGACCGGGCATAGCAACCTTCAAGCAGGTCGTGGCTCAGGATGCGATTCTCGGGAAAACGGGCGCAAAGCGCCTTCTCGAATGCGTCAACGTCATAGATACCCTTGCCAACGAACGAACCTTCGTAAAACAAATCCTGGTAAACATCGGAGCTGATCCGCGTGTATGGATCGATGCCCGCTTCTCCGCCAAAAAGCCACGCATACACCGACCGGTTTGTGCTCGATAAACTTACCGAGACGCGTGGTTGCAGAATTCCATATCCCTCTGTCACCAGATTGCGGCCCGTGCCAGTTTTGGCAAGCCGCGGGCGATTCAATGGGTGCGCCATGGTGCCAACGAATTCCCGGGCGGAATCTCGTGGCAACTGTGTATCGGTATCAAGCGTGATGACATACTTGATCTTGGGCAGCACTGCCCTGTCCCCAATAATCATCGAGAACGAATTCCCATCTGAGCCACGCAATAGCGCGTTCAAATCTGCCAGTTTTCCCCGCTTGCGCTCATAGCCCATCCAGCGACGCTCACGCGGATTCCAGCGGCGCGGGCGATGGAAAAGAAAAAAAGGCTCCTCCTTACGCGTTGACATTGAACTGACCGCATCACCCGTCCTGCCGGATCTGGCCGCATACTTGGCATTCAGCTCCTCGATGCCGGTGCGTGCGAGCTGCAGCAATGACTCGTCCTCGGGAAGCGTTTCCTGATTCGCATCCGGAAAATCAGTCAACAATCCAAAGTCGAGATTATTATCCCGGTTCGCCAGAAACCGGACCTCGAGTGCTTCGACAAGATTCAGGATATCCTGCCTGCTGGTCAGCATGGTGGGGATCACTACCAGTGTGCGGAACGATGGGGGTATTCCGCCCGAGAAATCCACACGTGGCAGCGAATGAGGAGACACAAGGAAAAGCGCCACCCAGTTTACCAGCGCCATTGCCAATTGGCTCATCACTAAGAGAGATAGCAGGCCCACCACCGCCAGCAACCACGCGCTGGCGCCATCGGCATGGGCCTTGGCCAATAGTCCGCTGGCAAGGCTCAACGTAACCAGGGAAATTGCACCGAGGTAAAATAAGAGCGGATGCCGGCGGCCGGCTTGATGGATTTTCTCCCTGAATGACAAGCGAACCCGTACCGCATCTTCGAGTTCAGACCGCCCTTCGGCGATGAGATAAAATCCCACGTGCACCCTGATATCGTCCGCCTCGGTATTGCCATTTCCGCCGTCATTGCCATCCACCTCGGCATTGCGGGCCAACTGGATCGCCTTGGCCGCCACATCCACCTCCGACATCGGACTTGTTTTGGCAATCCGCTCCACCACATGCCGGTAGCGATCCCGGCTGACAAAATCCATCCTACCGTAGACACCCGCCGGATCTTCCCGCAATGTCTGCTCGACAGTACTGATGGTTTCGACGAATTCACGCCAGTCGATTGCACCCAAAGTGCGCAGGCTATTGATGCTGTTGGAGATGGAAACCTGGTCGGCCGCCTGCTGCTGATTTCCCGACTGAACCATTTGATCGATCGTCTGGTTCGATTCGGCCAGCCGCTGCACGATCCAGGTTAACGGAAGGGTCAGTGCCGGCCCCTGCCCCTGCAATTGCCTCGCTAATTCGGAAATGAAAGGCGTGGTCATCGGTGGATCCGAACGCGCCATGTCGGCAATGACAAGAACGAGGCTCTTGGGATCTTCCTGAGCGATTGCTATGATTTTGGCCGCCCAGGCATCGGCGAGGTTCCGGTCCTTTCTTCCTGCCGCAACGTGTACGCCGACACGGCGAAGATTTTCGATCAGCGACAGACGGAGCATGATAGGAATTGCCCATAACTCGCCAAGCTGCAGGTTGGCGACACTTTGATAAGCCATGGCAAAGCGCCTGAAGCTTTCCGTATCGACTCTGCCGTCGCCATGCGAAATAGCCTGCAAAGCGATGTCATAGACGCGCGGAAGCCCTGCGGACGGCCCTCGCGCAAGAAGAGGCAGTTCGCGGCTGTAGCTCTTGGGAAGATGACGTTTGGCCGTGCGGATCTGCTCTTCGATCAAATAGAAATTGTCGAAAAGCCACTCACCAGCCGGTGTCAGCGACTGATCCGCCGCGACCGCCTCAGTCAATACGCTACAAATATCGAAGAGCGTGCGCTCGTTCTCATCCAGCCGCGCGAGAAGCTGATCGGTGCCGCGGTTTGACGACAATTCATGAGATGCCGCGAGGATTCCCCCATACAGCTCCATCTGATCGGCACTGAACAGCTCGGCCCGCAGAGGCAATTCTTCACTGATGGAGACGCGTGACCGTCCAATTGTTTGCAACCGCTCCCTAATTGGGAGTAGAAGATCGAAAACCGCCGTGCCTATAGCTTTCAATTCGAATATTCTCCGGATTGCCGCGCCTTATGACGCCAGGGTTCTGCCCCTGATTTCACGGCTGCCATATAGACTCTTCTCCGAGCGACAGCTCTTTCAAATTTGGAATTGAAATCCGGACCTGTTGTCAAGGACACTGTGAATGTGAACAAGTCATCCTTGAAGTAGGTAGCGTCCATGACACTTGCGCCTGGCTGGCTGACAATCGGCCAAGTTGGCAACAGACCGGCAAAACCGCAATCACCCTGGGCCGCGGATAGGAATTTATGAATTTGGCATGCAGTGTCAGTAGCCGTGACGCAATGCGTGCCCATCATGGCAACCCGCACGAAAAAAATATGCAGCGCCGCTGCTGAATAATCGGAGACTTTTACTTTTCAGAGAGAGCTTTTTATTGACTCGGAAGACTCGGAGAATATGATAAGGATCTGGCTCATCCTTGGTATGTACGGTAGCGCACGAAATGGCGTGGCATAAAATGAAATACTTTCTATAAAGCAGAGCAGCGTGCGTCCCGAAAAGCCATACCGGCCGGATTGCTTTTTCACCTAAATACCATTATAAGTTGAAAAAATGGGAAGCAGTCTGCCGGAAGGATATCGGAATCCCAAAAGGAATTCTGATTGGTCTTGCGGTTTTGCGTCTTTTCTCCGAGCTGTGCTCACTCGATCAAGACCTCTGAAGCTAACGCTAACGGATGCTTAGTTCTCCCTCCCACCAGCCCAACCAGAATCATCTACTTGCCACCTTGCCGGCGGCTGAACTCGAACGCTTGAAACCTCATCTGGAACTGGTCCATTTACCCTTGGGCGATGTCCTTTGCGAATCAGGGGGCCGTCTTTCGCACGCATATTTTCCTACCTCGGCGATCATTTCCCTTCACTATATCCTTGAAAATGGTGCATCATCCGAAATTGCGGGCGTCGGGAACGAGGGCATGCTGGGAATATCTCTCTTCATGGGAGGCGAGACGACCCCCAGCTGGGCCACGGTGCAAACCGGCGGCTACAGCTACCGGATAAAGGCCGCGGTAATGATACAAGAGTTCAGTTGCGGGGGACCGGTCCAGCGTTTATTGCTGCGGTATGCTCAAGCATTGATTACGCAAATCTCGCAAACGGCGGTATGCAACCGGCACCATACGATCGAACAGCAGTTGTGTCGATGGCTGCTGTTAACGCTTGACCGGTTGAATTCTCAGGAACTGATCATGACACAGGAATTGATTGCCAGCATGCTCGGCGTCAGGCGCGAGGGCATTACCGAGGCCGCCGGCAAATTGCAGCAAGGAGGCATCATCCGCTATCGTCGCGGCCACATTACCGTACTCAACCGTGCGGGACTCGAAGCGCATGTCTGCGAGTGCTATGACGTAGTCAAGAAAGAATTCGAACGCCTGTTTCGTGATGTGTGGAAATACTGAATAAGCCCATGACTCGTCCGCACCGTGGCCCCGGGCGGTATTGGAATTCTGCTTCCTCTTCAATGACAGTTTTCATGCAATGACCGTATTCATGGCTCAGGCCCGGACAGCACCAGACAATGAAGGCGATTCTCGTTTGCCCGGCTCGAGGCAAAATCCCTGGGCCTGTAGCCAGAAAATAAAAGAGGCGTGAAATATGTTCAGTCTCGGTTCAAAAGGGCCCCTGGTTGGCAAGGCACGCATTCTGATCGAGTGCTCTTCCGGCGATATATTCAGATATCTGGGGGATGGGTTCTTCGAGAACTATCCTAAATGGTCACCGGAAGTCGTTGAGCTTGAATGCATCACCGATGGCCCCGTGAAGTTGGGCACGATAGCCCGGCAAGTGCGTATCGATCAGGGACGCAGAACGGAGACCCGCTTCAAGATCAACGTCTATGAGCCGGACAAACGGCTGGGGTTTGCGGGGATCTCCGACCCTTTTCGCTGTATTTATGAGCTGACGGATATGAATTCCGGCAAATCGGCCGAGCTGATTTTCACCTTCGAATTGACCGAGATTCAGATGGTCATGCGTCCTTTTGAGAAGTTGATACGCGTCGTCATCCAGGAGGGTGCCGAACGTACGGTAAGAAATCTGAAACGTTTGACCGAAGCCGCCAGACAGACGATGAGCTGACCGATCGTCCATTCGTTAATATCCAGGAGAAAAGAATGACTTTTGTGGTGGAAAAAGACCCCGGATTGATCCCGAATATCCTGTCCCAGATACTGGATAGCTCCATCAATGGCATCACCCTGGTGGATCCCGATCAGGAAGACATGCCCATCGTTTATGCAAATATGCAATTCGCGATGATGACCGGATATTCCCAGCAGGAAATACTCGGGCGCAACTGCCGGTTTTTGCAAGGGAGCGACCGGGAACAGGAAGCGCGTTTCGTAATGAAACGCGCCATCGCCAGCCAGAAACCCGTCGAAGTCACTATCCGCAATTATCGAAAGGATGGCGAACTCTTCTTCAACCACCTGACGCTCACTCCGCTTTTCGACGACGCAGGAAAACTGATTTACTATCTCGGCATCCAGTACGACATTAACCGCAACCGCGATATGATTGCAAAATTCAGTCTGAGACAGGAGGCGGATACGAGGCGGTTATTGGCATCATTACTGCCAAGACCCTGATGAGGGTATCTCACAGGTAGAAACCAGTCGCACAGCCCGATCCCGCGCAAGGTCTGGGTGTCGCTGGCAAGGTTGTTCGCCGGGCTGATTCAACCTAAATCCGGTAGTTGGACAGGGTGGAGTGCGCGATTTTTGGGGTACAGTGCAAGGCGCAACGACGCGGAATGGTCATTCCATTCCAGGGAGTTGCAACGCAGCCATGTGTCGCAAAAAACGTGCAATCCGCCCTGTAGCGAACTCACCAAAAAAGTGAAGGTCAGATTTCGCAAAAAGTTTTTGTGGATCATAGCGGTAATTGAAAATTAGCGGTCAACTACCGGACTTAGGTTCAAATACATTTGAAAAGAGG
>DASVYI010000198.1:0-5090 GCA_036392275.1 Nitrosospira sp.
ACCGCGTTGATTGGACCCTCGGGATGCGGGAAATCCACTTTTCTGCGCTGCTTTAACCGCATGCACGACCTTTACCCCGGCAACCGGTATGTCGGTGACATTATCTTGTATCCGGACAATGTCAACATTCTTGCTCGCGATGTGGATCCGATCGAAGTGCGCATGCGCATCAGCATGGTGTTCCAGAAACCCAATCCTTTTCCAAAATCCATATATGAAAATGTTGCGTATGGCCTGAGGGTACGCGGCGTCCGGCAGCGTGCGATACTGGACGAGAAAGTGGAAGAGGCCCTGCGGGACGCTGCGTTATGGGACGAAGTGAAAGACCGTCTGAACCAGCTCGCTTTCAATCTGTCGGGAGGACAGCAGCAGCGTTTATGTATCGCGCGCGCGCTTGCCACCGATCCGGAAATTTTGCTGTTTGACGAACCCACTTCCGCGCTCGACCCCATTGCTACGGCGAGCATCGAGGAACTCATTGCCGATCTGAAAGATAAAGTCACCATTCTCATCGTCACCCATAACATGCAGCAGGCGGCAAGAGTATCCGATTACACGGCCTATATGTACCTGGGGGAAGTCATTGAATTTGATGTGACTGACTCCATCTTCATCAAGCCCAAAAATAAACAGACAGAAGATTATATTACCGGACGTTTCGGTTAGAGTCCGTTAACACCTGTTGGCGCCATTCACTATTCAATAACTTCCGAATGAATCTCAGCGGAGCGAGCGGGATTTTTTTGGAGTTTTCGGCATCATTTTCTCCCGGGGCACGTCCTTTTGACAGGCGTGCATGGCCGCGGATCTTCGCCTCGTGATTGACCGCGTACCCATTCACGGGTAACATTCGCAGCTTTTAAAGATAAAGAACAAGGAGCAGCAGCTGTCATGGCTATGCGTTTGAAGCTGGTTGCGGGCAATTGGAAAATGCATGGCGGAACAGTGCAGAATCGAAGCCTGCTGTCCGCGATTCTCGCCGGAACGGAAGCATTGGGTGGTACCGATGTGGCGGTGTGCGTGCCATATCCCTATCTGCCGCAGGTGCAATCCCTATTGCAGGGTACTCATATTTCCTGGGGTGCCCAGAACGTCAGCCAGTACGATAAAGGCGCTTACACAGGCGAAATCTCGGCAGCCATGCTGACTGATTTCAATTGCCACTACGTTATTGTCGGGCATTCCGAACGGCGCGCATTGTACGGAGAAGATAGCCATACCGTGGCGCTCAAGTTCAAAGCGGCTCAGGCAGCCGGCTTGACCCCCGTTCTCTGCATTGGCGAAACGCTTGACCAGCGCGAGGCTGGCATCACCGAGCAGGTAGTGGCTGAGCAATTGGACGCGGTTACCGAATTGATGGGTATTAATGCTTTGACAAGGTCGGTGCTGGCTTATGAGCCGGTATGGGCTATAGGAACCGGCAAGACCGCCACACCGGCTCAGGCTCAGGATGTGCATGCGTTTATTCGCGGCAGAATTGCCGCTCGCAGTCCTGAAGTTGCCGCAGGTTTACAAATTCTATATGGCGGCAGCGTCAAGGCTAATAACGCCGCCGAATTGTTCGACATGCCCGATATCGATGGGGGATTGATCGGCGGCGCTTCGCTCATCGCGGATGAATTCATTGCAATCTGTCGCGCGGCAAGAAACGAGCTCATTTTGGAGTAGGCTTTGGAAACACTCGTCTGGGTATTACACGTGTTATCGGCTGTCAGCGTAATTGTTCTGGTTCTGCTACAGCATGGCAAAGGCGCCGACATGGGCGCTGCCTTTGGCAGCGGTTCATCGGGCAGTTTGTTTGGCGCGAGCGGTTCCGCAAATTTCCTGAGCAGAACGACGGGGGCCCTGGCTGCAGTTTTTTTCATTACCAGCCTTGGGCTTACTTACCTCTCGACCCACAAGATCGAAGGGGGCGGGGTGATGGACAAAGCGGTACCTGCTCAAGCACCCAAGGCTGCGGAGCCGGCACCGGCGATTCCGGCGGATGAGGGCGCCTCCAAGGCAACGGAAATACCAAAATGAAATTTAAATGATGAGTTAATTGAACAATTGATTAAAGCCGCGTTCTAACTAACCCAGGGTCAGACTGGAACTCAAATTTAGCCGCCGACGTGGTGAAATTGGTAGACACGCCGTCTTGAGGGGGCGGTGGCGAAAGCTGTGCGAGTTCGAGTCTCGCCGTCGGCACCAATTTTAATACAGTTCTAATTATAGGGGCTGAGAATCAGGGCTAACAGATGCGAAGTGCATAGTACGCCCGGTCTCTAGTCCTTTATTTTTGATTACAAGATGCTCGAAAATTATTTCCCTATCCTGCTGTTCATTTTCGTGGGGCTTGCCGTGGGCGTGATGCCGATGGTATTTGGATGGATGTTCGGTCCCAATCGCCCAGACAGCGCGAAGCTCTCTCCATACGAATGCGGCTTCGAGGCATTCGAGGATGCACGCATGAAATTCGATGTGCGGTACTATCTGGTCGCCATCCTGTTCATCCTGTTCGATCTGGAAATTGCATTCCTGTTTCCCTGGGCAGTGGTGCTGAACGAGATTGGATTGTTCGGTTTTGCTGCAATGGTAGTTTTTCTCGGTATCCTCGTCGTCGGGTTTATTTACGAATGGACGAAGGGGGCCCTGGAATGGGACTGACGTCATGAGCTCGAACGGAGGAGTCGAAAAAGGGTTTATTACGACGAGCCTGGATAGCGTCATCAACTGGGGGCGGACCGGATCCATGTGGCCCATGACATTTGGCTTGGCATGCTGCGCAGTCGAAATGATGCAGGCGGGCGCGTCGCGTTATGATCTCGACCGCTTTGGCGTCGTATTTCGTCCCAGTCCGCGTCAATCGGACGTGATGATCGTGGCTGGCACCTTGTGCAATAAAATGGCGCCCGCGCTGCGCAAGGTCTATGACCAGATGGCGGAACCGCGCTGGGTAATTTCGATGGGTTCCTGCGCCAATGGCGGCGGTTATTACCATTATTCCTACTCTGTCGTTCGCGGCTGCGATCGCATCGTGCCCGTCGATATCTATGTCCCAGGTTGCCCTCCCACGGCTGAAGCGCTGCTCTACGGTATCATCCAGCTGCAGAACAAGATCCACCGCACCAACACTATCGCGCGCTGATCCCCATATGTCGTCCTCTCGTCTGGAAACGCTCTCCTTTTGTCTTCAGAATGTGTTGAGCGATAAACTGGCCAGTCTCGACGAGCGGCTGGGGGAACTCACGATATCGCTGCATCCGGCTGACATGCTCTGGGTCATGCGGACTTTGCGCGATCATCATGATCTGAAGTTTGACATGCTCATCGATTTGTGCGGAATGGATTACTCGGCCTATGGCGCGGTATCTGTCTCCGAGGGTCAATGGCGGGGTAAGCGCTTTGCTGTCGTGTACCATCTGCTTTCCGTCAGCCATAACCGCAGGTTGAGGGTCAAGGTATTCGCCGATGACGACGAGTTTCCGGTTCTGGATTCAGTGATAGGCATATGGCCGGCCGTCAACTGGTTCGAGCGCGAAGCATTCGATCTTTATGGCATCGTGTTTACCGGTCACCCGGATTTGCGCCGTATTCTCACGGACTACGGATTTATCGGCAACCCGTTCCGCAAGGACTTCCCGCTGAGCGGCAATGTCGAGATGCGCTACGATCCCGATCAGCAACGGGTTATCTACCAGCCGGTCACCATCGAGCCTCGCCAGATCACGCCGCGTGTGATTCGTGAAGAACATTACGGGGACAGCGAATGAAGCCGTCCAGCCGTTTTTGCAGTTTTGCCGGCAACGCGCCCCACGGGGGACGTTTTCGGAGAACATCCGTTCAGAGGTTGCGCACGCATGGCTGAGATACGCAATTACACCATGAACTTCGGGCCGCAGCATCCGGCGGCGCATGGCGTACTGCGCCTGGTGCTGGAGCTGGACGGTGAAGTAATCCAGCGCGCCGATCCGCATATCGGGTTGTTGCATCGCGCCACCGAGAAGCTGGCGGAGAACAAGACCTTTATCCAGTCGGTTCCCTACATGGACAGGCTGGATTATGTCTCCATGATGTGCAACGAACACGCTTACGTAATGGCCATCGAGAAACTGCTTCAAATCGAAGTGCCATTGCGGGCGCAATACATTCGTGTGATGTTTGATGAAATCACGCGGATACTCAACCATCTCTTATGGCTGGGCGCCCACGCGCTGGACGTCGGCGCGATGACGGTTTTTCTCTATGCATTCCGGGACCGGGAAGACCTGATGGACTGCTACGAGGCGGTTTCCGGCGCCAGAATGCATGCTGCATATTACCGTCCCGGAGGCGTCTACCGGGATCTGCCGGACTCCATGCCGCAATATCAGCCGTCAAAAATCCATGACGAAAAAACCACCCGCGCGCGCAATGAAAATCGCAAGGGCTCGCTGCTGGACTTTATCGAGGACTTTACCAACCGGTTTCCGGTCTACGTGGATGAGTATGAAACCCTGCTTACCGATAACCGCATATGGAAGCAGCGTCTGGTAGGTATTGGTGTCGTCGCGCCGGAGCGCGCCAAGGCGCTGGGTTTCACGGGTCCGATGCTGCGCGGTTCCGGCGTGGAATGGGATTTGCGGAAAAAACAACCCTATGAAGTATATGACCGGGTGGATTTTGACATACCGGTCGGTGTCAACGGCGATTGCTATGACCGGTATCTGGTAAGGATCGAGGAATTTCGCCAGTCCAACCGCATTATCAAGCAGTGTGTGGAGTGGCTGCGCAAGAACCCCGGGCCCGTGATAACCGATAACCATAAGGTTGCACCTCCCGCGCGGGTCGCCATGAAGCAGAACATGGAAGAGCTGATTCACCATTTCAAGCTTTTTACCGAGGGTATTCACGTTCCGCCGGGTGAAGCGTATGCGGCGGTCGAACACCCCAAAGGTGAATTCGGTATTTATCTGGTTTCGGATGGGGCAAATATGCCCTACCGGCTAAAAATCAGGGCGCCGGGCTTCGCTCACCTTGCGGCGCTCGACGAAATGTCGCGCGGGCACATGATTGCCGATGTCGTGGCGATCATCGGCACGCAGGATATTGTCTTCGGCGAAATAGACAGA
>DASVYI010000199.1:0-8252 GCA_036392275.1 Nitrosospira sp.
CGAATGTATAAATCACGAGCATGAGCAAGGGGTTGAAGAAAGACCATGCGATGCCCATTACCGAGCCGCGATAGCGGCCGATTACTTCGCGTTTGACCAGGGCGGCGATCAGGCTTCGGTTGCGCCATAGGCTTGCGGCCATTTCGCCTGGCAGGATGGGGAATTTCTGCATGAGGTTGAATGGGGGTTGCGCCGCGCTGTGAGATCAGGCAGGCGCAGACAGACGGTCAGGGAATAGTAACGGTTAATATCGAAATTCTACAAATCGGATCCGTGTTTTGGTACGTGGAAAACGCTCCGCGGAATATCGAAACGTGCCGCGCCGGTTTTCCTTGTCGCCCTTTGCAATAGTCGCGGCAACACGAACTGCCCGTTTGCGTAATCATCCAGAAAAGAGCGCTTGCCTGATTGTACAAAACTTATCTGGTGATTTCATGCGCAACATTTCGACACCGGACACAGAATAACATAAAAGCGTTTTACATCATTCGGGTGGGTCGGGGTGCTGCCATGACCCGGACCCCTCTGCGCGAAACTTCGCTGCCGTTCATTTTTTCACCAATTAAAAGCCTGGGTTTTCGATAATTCAGGTCCTCGGGAGTTTTTCTTCCGGAAAAATGATGAGGCTGTACCGGATCGCGGCGCCCGGCAATAAGCCCTTGCGAGGCCCCCATTTCAGGCTTTCATCATGCTTTGCATATCAAGCCGGAAGAATTTTTTAGGTAGCTCTTGCATTTCGCCTGAAGTTGAATATAATTACGAATCATTCTCATTAATAATTGCGGGAACGGCCCTCGATGGACAAATTATTGACAATTCCGGAAGCCAGTGCCGATAAGCAGCATTTCGTCATGCTGGACCCCAACAGGCGCATTTACAGCGATTCCCTGTTTACGCACGGTGACGAAGTGTTTATCCAGCATCAGGGCGAGCAATACCGCTTGCGGCGCACCCGTAACGGCAAGCTGATTCTGACCAAATGATCGTAATAGTGGACTTAGGGCGCACATCATGTATATTTGTGTCTGCAAAGGTGTAACCGATACCGCCATCCGTGAAGCCGTCCATGGGGGCGCCGACCGGATGAGGGATTTAAAGACCTGCCTGGGTGTGAGCGCGCAATGTGGAATATGTGCCTGCCACGCGAAGGAGGTGCTGGAACAAGCACTGATGCAAAAAACCTTGGCGCAACACCATCCCGCATAAACCCACTCGCTTGTCGAGATCTCGCCTGAGGGGCACAAAAATGAAAAGCAGCGCAGATATCATCCAATGGCTGAACCGCCAGTTACAGCATGAGTTGACGGCTATCAATCAGTACTTTCTTCATGCCCGCATGTATGAGAACTGGGGATTCGACAGTCTGAACAAGCGTGAATATGAAGAGTCGATAGAAGAAATGAAGCATGCCGATGCATTGATCCGGCGCATCCTGTTTCTGGAAGGGCTACCCAATCTCCAGGAACTCGGCAAGCTGCTGATTGGCGAAAAGGCGGAAGAATGCGTTGCGTGCGACCTCAAGCTCGAGATGATGTCGCGCGAGACTTTGCTTGCCGCCATTGCTGCGTGTGAAACCGCCAAGGATTACGTTTCCCGGGAGCTCCTCAAGGAAATTCTGGAGGATACCGAGGAACATATCGACTGGCTGGAAACGCAGCTGGATGTCATGCAGAAAGTCGGTATACAGAACTGGCTGCAAAGCCAGATGTAAAGGTTATCCGGTTATCCGTTGTCGCCGGATCTCTCCTGTCCGGCGGCTTTAGCCAGCCAGCCCATGAAGGGCAAGCCAGCTTTTTTTTAGCTTATAGAGTATGGGTAGCGGCGGTTTAAGGCAACGATTGGCAATGGTTGGCAACGGTTCTGGCAGCACACGGTAATTCAGCTGTGTTTGCGCTGCCCTTTTTTCCTCTTTTTCCTTCCGGGCCCGGAGCCCAGTGCATCCATTTCCGGCAATGCCGTTGACATTGTTAGACGAGGACCCGGTGCGGTCACTCGGTGCGGCTTCAGCGCGGCCATTGAGTGCGGTCATTTGGCGCGGTGCTAGCGGTTTTATGAATATCGGCTATTGTGCCGGTCAGGGTTTGAAGGGAAGCCGCCGGGAGTTTCCCTCGAATCTGGTGTGATGACATGCGGCCGCATGGTGCGCGGTTGGTTTGCAGCCAATCTGGAGAAAATATGGGTTCTGGTTACACCGGTAGAAGTGCGAGAAGCGTCGCGCTGGGAGTTCTGGCGATGGGTTGCTGGCTGTGGCTTTCGGTGCCAGCCGCACAGGCAGCGGTGCGGGAATACTGGATCGCGGCGGAAAAAACCTCATGGAACTATGCGCCGCTTGGAAAAAACCTGATCAAGCCGGATGCCGGGCTGGGCGTCTGGGGACAGACACTGACTTATCCGAAGTACCGTTATATCGGCTATTCGGACGGGAGCTATGCCAGACCCTTGCCGCAGCCCGCATGGATGGGAATTCTGGGACCCCAGATCCGGGCTGTGGTGGGCGACACCATCAAGGTTCATTTTTTGAACAAAACGGACCGGCCGCTTTCGATGCATCCGCACGGTGTATTTTACGACAAGCTCAACGAGGGAGCGGACGGAACCGGCGAGGGCGCGGCCGTGGCGCCCGGTAAATCCTACACATACACCTGGGTTGCGGACGAAGCCGCAGGTCCCGGCCCGGCGGATCCTTCTTCGATTGTCTGGCTCTACCATTCCCACGTAATGGAAGACGAGGAACCGAATCTCGGCCTGATCGGTACGATCGTCATCACACGCAAAGGCATGGCGCGCTCCGCCTCCGATCCGGCGCCGCGCGACGTCGATCAGGAATTCACCTCGCTCTTCATGATTTTCAACGAGGAAGAAGGGGAAGAAAGCGGCATGAAGCACACAGTCAATGGCCGCATTTTCGGCAACCTGGAAGGCTACGAAACCCGTCTGGGAAAGCGTGTCCGGTGGCATGTCGTCGCGCTGGGCAACGAGACGGACAATCACACCGTGCATTGGCATGGGCAAACCGTGCTCGAGCGTGGCCGCCGCACCGACGTAGTCGAAGTGCTGCCGGCGAGCATGACCTCGGTTGACATGGTTCCGCGCTCGGCGGGCAACTGGCTCCTGCACTGTCATGTAGATGATCATATGATGGCGGGCATGTCGGTGCGCTGGCGTGTTTTGCCCTGAAAGATAGAGAAAGCGACCGGTCGGTGTGACGCCGATTCCATACTGAAAATAAGCTTGCGTAGGATGGGTAAAGCGCAGCGGAACCCATCAAAACCCACATTCAACAACGCATCAAACCATGATCAAATGATGGGTTACGTTTCACTCCACCCATCCTGCACCGACACCCTACTGAAAACCCTATAGAGGCATAAAAGGAAAGACTATGAAGCTCATGCACATCGCAGCAACTGCCGCCGCCATCGCCGGCGCCTCGCTCAGTCTTAACGTCTCAGCCCACGCATTGTGGCTGGAGGGCGGCTCTGCCAGTGCTGGCCCCACAAAACTTTATTTTGGCGAGTATGCCGAGAACCTGCGTGAGCCGTCACCCGGCAGGCTAGACAGCATCATCGAGCCTGCGGTAACCGTGATCGATGGCGCGGGTGAGGGAAGGTCCGCCGAAGCGCGCCGCGAGAATAACCATTTCGCGATAACCGGCGCGGCGGTACTGGTGCAGGCGCTCAAGCAACCGGTACGCGAGCAATCCGTGCGCGAGTCGGGGGAAATTTCCAATCCCGCGCAAAGACGCTTTTTGTATGCGCGCCTGGGCAAAGGCGGCAGCCTGCCGCTCGATATCCAGAACGAGGGCGACCTTTTGCGTTTGAGCTTTCTGGGCAAGCCCGTGGCCAAGGCGGAGATTGTCGTAATCGCGCCGAGCGGCTGGGAAAAGCATTTGCGCACGGATGAGAAGGGTGAGACCAAGTTTTCGTTACCCGAGCCGGGTCTTTACGTCGTCGAAGCGACGCATGAGCTGAGCAAGCCCGGCGAATTCGGGGGCAAGGCCTATACCGTCGAGGTCCACAGGACAACACTCAGTCTCTACAAATAAAATCTGATAGTCCACGCATAGCAAGGGTCTCTGCAAATCATGAGTACTCTCCAACCCGGCGCGAGCACGCCCGAACCACGCACTGTTTCGCCGCAGGCGCGCCCTCAGCCTGCCGAGCCGCGCGGTTACCTGTTTTTGTCGCAAAGCATGAAGCGCGGCCGTTTTCTCGTCTGGCTGCGCCGGACGCACGCCTGGATGGGATTATGGGGGGCGGCATTGGGGTTGCTATTCGGTGTATCGGGCATTCTGCTCAATCATCGCAACGAGATGAAAATTCCCCTGGCCAAGCAGCACGAATCCCGGCAGGTGCTCACCCCGCCCGCGTCCAGCCTTGCATCGCCCGAGACACTCGAGGCATGGCTGCGCACGGAATTCAAAATGCCCGATGCCAAATCCCGCGTTCAGAAAAAGCCGGGTGGACCGGCCCCTTGGGGAGGAGGAAGAGTGGAGCAGCCGGAAAACTGGCGCATCACGCTCACGACACCCAATCTCAGCATCAACGCGGAATACTGGAAAGGCGATGCACAGACGCATATCGAGCAAAAAGAGGCCAATGCCTGGGCGACACTTGCCAACTTCCACAAGGGAAGTGGAATGTCCAACGTCTGGATATTGCTTACCGACACGCTTGCCGGCGGCCTGCTGGTCCTGGCCATAACCGGCACATTGCTGTGGAGCCGTCTGCATGGGCCACGGCTCCTGGCGGCGGGATTGATGGGTACGACGCTCACCACGGCGCTCGTCCTGATGCTCACTACGCTCTCGCTATCATGACGCTATTCGGGCCATTCGGGCTAATTGCACCGGATCACGCGCGGCGTTCAATCCCGGGATGGAACGTCATGTAGTCGCTTTTTCCAGCCTTGCTCCCGCCCAGTGCGGAAAATCATTCAGAAATAACCTTGTAGCCAGCCGTCAAGTTGTCGTCGCCCGCCGTTTGCGTCGCTTGTAGCCAGCCAATAACCACAAACAACTACAAACGATAGGGACGCCGACCGTGAAGCATTTTTTCAAATATAAGCCGAGATTCACCCCTATGACCCTGCTTGCTACAGGGTTTATTGGGTTTTCTATGCCGATGCATGCATCAGCCGCTGATAAGGATGGACCTGAATCAAAAACCGCATTGCCCGAGGTAAAGATCACCACGGGGAGGGTGAGGCCGGGAACGCTGGAGGATGTGGCGCGGACCGGGAGCAAAACCGACACGCCGCTACGCGATATTCCCGCCAGTGTCGCGGTTGTGCCGGCGACTCTGCTGCGAGAACAGGGTGTCATCAACATGAACGATGCCATGCGCAATGTCAGCAGCGTCCAGCCGCTCATGGGCGGCGGCTATGGGTTTGCGAATAACTTTACCTCGCGCGGACTGCCGTTGAGTTTTTTCCGCGATGACATGCCCGACGGAACGTCGCCACAAAACGGTTATTACCGCACCATGTACGACGTCGAGCGCATCGAAGTGCTGAAAGGTCCCGGTTCCGCATTATTCGGCGTTGCCGGCCCCGGAGGCAGCATCAATATGATCACCAGAAGGCCGAGAAACGATTTCGCCTTGTCCACCGGGACCATGCTGGGCAGTTTCGGCACCCGCAACGGGTATCTGGATGTCACGGGCCCGATCGGGCAGAGCTTTGCCGGGCGTCTCATTACGGATCTGGAGCATGCCGACGGATTCCGTGGGCTCAAGCGCGATATTTTCGAGATCTCCCCCACCCTGATGTGGCGTCTCGCGGACGATAAAACGTTATTGGTAGACTTCGATCACCGCGAAATAAAGATCAAGCCGGACAACTATGGCACGTTGTTCGATTTCAATTCGAAGCTGGCCGTTCCCCGCGAGAATCGTTATTACAGTCCCTTCAACAACACCAGCAATACCATCAACCGCGTCACCGCGGTGCATAACTGGATGATCTCGGCGGACCTGAGCATGCGCACGGCATTTACCTATGACGGACGCGCGCTCGATCTGGTGCGAAACGGAGGCGGAAACCAGGCCGATAAAAATGGATTCATTACCGGCCGCGACGCGCGCCATCAAACCGATAATCAGGCGTTCGCGACATTCCAGAACGAGTTCATCTGGAAAACCACCACGGGACCGGTCAAACACACTTTCCTGGGCGGGTTCGAATATAAAAATACGGATATCACGACCGTGCGGGCGGATTACACCCTGCCTAACAAGGTCAGTCTTTTCAACCCGAACAATCTTGAAACGTCGCTGGATGGAATCACCCGCAGGCCAATATTCGATCGCCGGATCAACAGCGACCAGTTTTCATTCTATGCCCAGGATCAGATCGATCTGAGCGAGCAGTTCAAATTGCGCCTGGGCATTCGCAACGATCTTGTCGAATGGAGCGACAAAGGTTTTCAGTCCGGGGTGGGATTCCGGGAAATTGTGCGATCCCGATCCTTGACCACTTATTCGACCGGGGGCGTTTATCAGCCCACCAAGTTCCTGTCTTTCTACGCCGGCTATAGCACGGGCGCGTTCGTCAACCTGTCCACGGAACCCACGGCGGTAGCCACGGCGCCAGAGACCTCGAATCAGATAGAGGTTGGCGCGAAAACCACGCTGCTGGACGGCAAGGCTGATCTGAATGTGGCGCTGTTTCAAACCAGCCGCAACAATTATTTCATTACCTTGAATCCAGGCTTGAGCAATAACCAGACCCAAGATGGAAAGGATCGCTCGCGCGGCGTGGAGATCAACGTCGCTTTCCGTCCCATCCCCGGGTTGAGCATCCTTGGAAACGGCGTATGGATGGATCCGGAAACATTATCAAAGGCACTTGCTCGGAACAATGTTCTCTTTGCTCCTGGGGAATTCAGAAGCATTCTCGGGAGTCGCCCGGTAGGCGTGGCCACGAATATGGGTAATTTGTGGACCACCTACCAGATACAAAGCGGTCTCGCGCAGGGTTTGACATTCGGTTTTGGCGTCACCTACAAGGGCGACAGTTTCGCCGATACGTTGAATCTGCTGAGGGTGCCGTCATACGTGGTTTACGACGCAATGGTCTCGTACCGCGTCAAAAAACTGGAAGTCGCGGTCAACGTCAAAAATCTGACAGACAAGACTTACTATACCAATCCCACTTTTGCCGGCGCGCTGCCGGGCGACTCGCGCAGCGCTTTTGGTTCCATTCGCCTCTATTTCAATTGAGCGGCATGCCCGAAAATACGGCGTCCAAAATGATGCGCTGAGCCGATCCCGGGCCGGCATTACAGCCCGGGGTTATCCATCGAGCCGCTTCGAGCCCCTACTCCGAGCTGTCGATGGGGCTGTCCATGGCTCGTCCGTCCGCTACCCATGGTTATCATCTTGCGTGGCAACTCATCAGAAAACTTTGAAGTTTCGACAAGCCACAGGGAAGGGAGAGACCTCAGCGCGCATGGCATGCCGGTTTGTAGTCCAGGGAACCTCATCAGCTCCTCTCTCCCATTTATGGGAGAGAGGCAGGAGAGACGGAAGCGCGCTACTGGATACCGGCTTCCGCCGGTATGACGATGTTCTGTTGACTCGTTGATCGATAGTTTCGCGGATATCCCGTCCACAGATCACGCATTCAATTCAACCATTCTGGATCGCTCGATCGCTCTTGGGCGCCAAAGCCCCAAAGCGCTCAAATTATCTCATTCGCATCCTTTTTTTCCTGAAATCTTGCCGAAAAAACGCATCGGACATGTCCCCTTGCTAATCCCGGAAACCCGCTACAGCTAACGGTTTAAAGGAATATTTGAAGTGGGTTCCTGTAAGATTTTACAGCTATTCGGGGAGCCGGTTCCGTTGTTTCATAGCGCCGTCATCAACCAACGATGGGTGCAGAACAATGGGACAGATTATGCTAGCGCAACACGGGAACGGTTCGCTGGATCAGCGGGCCGCCATGGGGATGTATCGGCTGAGGCACGAAGTTTTCCATGACCGGCTGGGCTGGGAAGTCACTACGGATAATGGAATGGAGCATGACGAGTTCGATCATGCCGATCCGGTATACGTCTTGGCAAAAGGGGATGAAGATGAGGTGCTCGGCTGCTGGCGGTTGCTTCCGACCATAGGTCCGAACATGTTGAAGGATACTTTCCCGCAACTGCTGCATGGGCAGGCTGCGCCGCAGCAAGCCGACGTGTGGGAATTGAGCCGTTTCGCGGTGACGGTGCCAAAATACGAAAGCGCGGGTTTCGGTTTCAGCGA
>DASVYI010000200.1:0-3669 GCA_036392275.1 Nitrosospira sp.
GTGGTTGTCTTGCCCGAGCCGGTCGGGCCGGTTATGAGAATGATGCCGTGAGGCTCCCGGATCAGCCCGTCCACAAGCGCCAGCGTGTCGCCATCCATGCCGAGCCGCGGCAAATCCAGCCGTCCGGACTGTTTGTCGAGCAGGCGCAGCACCACGCGCTCACCGTGGGCGGCGGGAATCGTGGAAACACGCACATCCACCGGCCTGCCCGCTATTCGCAACGTGATCCGGCCGTCCTGCGGCAAACGCTTTTCCGCGATATCGAGTTGCGCCATGATCTTGATGCGCGAGACGATTGCGGCGTGGAGCGCGCGCGCGGGTTCCATCAGGTCACGTAGCGTCCCGTCGATGCGTAACCGCACCAGCGAGCGTGTTTCGAAGGGTTCGATATGAATGTCGGAGGCGGCATCCCGCAGCGCCTGGGTAAACAGCGCGTTGATCAGGCGGATGACGGGAGCATCATCCTGGCTTTCGAGCAGGTCCTCGATTTTTGGCAAATCCTGCAACAGTCTGGAAAGATCCAGTTCCTGCGCGAGGTCGTCGGCAAGCGCGGCAGCACCCGCGCCGGAATCGTTGTACAACCTGGAGACAAGTTCCTCGAACTCGTCGGCGCCGATCCGGCGCGCGCGCAGCGATACACCCAACACCCGCCGTAATTCCGCAAGCGCGCCGGTGCGGGCGCCGCCGCGCACGGCCACGTCCGCCAGACCATCTGCGACAGCGGTGACGACCACCCCGTTTGCCTTGACAAACGCATAGGGAATCGCAATTGGAATCGCGGTTGGAGCCGCCGCCGCGGCGGGCGGCGCCGTGCTAAAGCCGATTGCCCCCGGCTCTTCCTTCGCCATCGGCGAGATCACGGGATGGGGCTGAGGAGTTTCTTTAGCCATCCCGTCACCCCGGCATCTGCGGGAGCCACCGCTTCGTCGGACGCAGGCACTTGTGGTTTACGCGGCGGCAGAGTGGGTGTTTCCATTTCAGGCAGGACAAGATTGAACCGGGGCGCGGCTTTTCTCTGCACCCCCTGGATCCGCTCGTATTGCCGGTCCGTCGTCGGATCGGCGCCTTCACTGTCACGCATCAGTGTGGGCCGCAGGAAGACCATCAGGTTTGTCTTGTTGCGCGATCGTTTATTATAGCTGAATACTTGGCCGATCAAAGGGAGCTGGCCGACCAGCGGTATTCTTTCAACAGAGTCATTGACCGTGTCCTGTATCAGGCCGCCGAGCACGATGATCTGTCCGTCGTCGATCAGTACCGTCGATTCGATCGAGCGCTTATTGGTGATCAAACCATTCGTCGAGTTGACCGTGCCGGGAACGACACTGGATACTTCCTGGAAGATCTGAACGCGCACGGTCCCGCCTTCAGAGACCAATGGCTTGATGCGCAACGATAACCCGACATCCTGGCGCGTGACAGTCTGGAAGGGCGATGACACGGCCCCGCCGACCGGTGGGATGAACTGGCCGGTGGGAATCGGAACATTCTGGCCAATAACGATCCGGGCTTCCTCGTTATTGAGCGTCAGCAACGTGGGGGTGGATAGGATATTGGCGTTGGCATCGTTTTCCAGCGCGCGGATGAGCGCATGGAGGTTGATGAGCGGACCGATGCCAGGAATTGCGGTAACGAGGCCTTTCATGATTCCTATTGTCAGGCCGGCCCCCGCGTTGGCAACCGGATTCTGGGCAGATGACAGAATGTTGCCAGGGTTTCCCGTGGTGAAATTGGTGCCGCCAAAGACCTGTGTTCCCCCCTGGCTGACATTTGCCAGATTTTGCCATTGAATTCCAAATTCAGCTGCCCTGTCCGCCGTGATCTCGGCAATCAGCGCTTCGACGTACACCTGCGCGCGGCGAATGTCGAGCTTTTCCACGACCGCGCGCAAATTATTGTAAATGGCATCGGGCGCCGTAATGATGATCGAATTCGTGGCCGAATCCGCCTGAATGATTCCGGCAGATGTCGAGGCTCCGGCGGTTTGCATGGGAGGCGGCGTAATCGTCGAAGCGGCAGGAGCGGCGCCGGACATACCCGTTGCGGGAGCGGAGGCGGGGGTGCCGGCGGGCGCGCCGAAGGATGAAGCACCAAAACCCGTGCCAGGTGTGGCGCTCAAGCTCCCCTGCGCAGAAGCGGGCGTGGCGATATTATGATAAATCGACCGCAGGGTCTCGGCGAGTTTCACGGCGTCGGCATTCTTCAGGAAAATGACGTGCATGTTGCCGCCGGCGCTGGTCGGCGAATCCAGCGCTGTCACCAGTTGACGCAAACGGACAAGCGCCGAGGGATCTCCGGAGCGCGCAAGGAGCGTGTTGGAGCGCGCATCGGCGACAACGGTAAATCGCTGGGCCGGGTCCGCGGCGCCTCCTCCCTGGGCCGGAGAATGCGCCGATTCGGCAAACAGCCGGTTGATCGTTTGCGCGACATCGATCGCCGAAGCATGTTGCAGCGGTATCGAAATGGGATCGTTTCCACTGGGCTGATCGATGGACTCGATAATCTTCGCCAGGCGCTGGAGATTGCCCGCGTAATCGGTGATAACCAGCGTATTGCTGTTCGGATTTGCCGAGATGCTGTTATTGGGAGCGATCAGCGGGCGCAAGACAGGCACCATCTGAACCGCGGATTCATGCTGTAAGGCGAAGATCCGGGTCTGTATCTGATCACCCGCGGCGTGCCGCTGATCCTTTGGACCTACCGTCGGGCTCTGGTACAGCTTCGCGTCGCTCTCGGGAACGATCTTGATGATTCCATGGTCCTCGATCGCCGCATAACCGTGCAGGCGCAAGGCCGACAGGAACACGTCATAGACCATGGATTTGGATATCGGCTTTGCCGAAACGATATTGATGACGCCCTTGACGCGCGGGTCCAGCATGAAGTTTTTACGGGTTATTTCGCTGATGGCCTTCACCACGCCTTCGATATCGGCATTGATGAAATTCAGCGTGACGGCATCCGGGTTACTGGAAGACTTTCCTGAAAGGCTGCTGCTCACTCCCGGTGAAACGGCGGAGGGACTGTCCGCTCCTGTTCCATCTGTTGCGCCATGCCCTGACTGCGGTTGGGCGATACCCATTTCCGTGGACCATGCCTGGCCGGTAGAAGCTGCGATGCAAGCGGCTGCCGCCATCCAGAAAATACCGGTTCGCAACGGGCGGTATGCGGGGGTCTTCCGGATATACATCAGCAAATAATGTCTTACCATTCGCCAGCTTGCGAGAGGGATAACTCCGCCGTCATGCCGGATTCCGGCAAGACTGGGGAGACCATGGATGCGTTCGCTTCCGGCAAGGCGATTGTTTCGCGCGAGCCGCTACGCTCCAGGACAACGTGATGAGGATGAACTTCCGCGAGGACGACGCCCGGCGCGACCTCCTCCCCCTGGGGGACCGCCACAATCTGTTTTTCATCGACCCTCAGGACGGCGTATCCTTTGCGGCCCCCGGCATCGGCAACGACCCCGAGCAAGTGGATGGCAACGGCGGTTGCCGCTGTACTGTCAGATTCACGTTGCGCAATACCAAACAAATCATTTGCAGACGATCCGATCGTGCCTGGCTCAGGAATAACGTTAGCAGCCGGCGGGGCGGCTAACGCTGGGCGCAAGGAAGGCCATGCCGAAAACCAATACATCAGTACCCAGCCCAACAGGATGAGCGCACC
>DASVYI010000201.1:0-4005 GCA_036392275.1 Nitrosospira sp.
TATCGCTTTGCGCGCATCCATCGGGCGAAAAACGGGGAAAACGGACGTGGCTCCGACTGCTATGGAAAGGGGGCTGACGACATTACCCTGCGCATGCCTGTCGGCACAGTCATCGCCAACGCGGCCACAGGAAAAACCGTCGCCGATCTGGAACGCCACGAGCAAAAAGTGTTGCTGGCCAAAGGGGGTGCGGGCGGGCTCGGCAATCTGCATTTCAAATCCAGCACCAACCGCACCCCCCGCCAATTTACTCCGGGCGAACCGGGAGAAGAGTTTGATCTCAAGCTGGAGCTCAAGGTATTGGCCGACGTCGGGCTCCTCGGCATGCCCAATGCGGGGAAATCCACCCTGATCCGCGCTGTTTCCGCCGCACGGCCCAAGGTCGCAGACTATCCATTCACCACCGTGCACCCCAACCTCGGCATGGTGCGCGTCGATCAAAACCGCAGCTTCGTCATGGCCGATATCCCCGGCCTGATAGAAGGCGCAGCGGAAGGTGCGGGGTTGGGCCATCGCTTCCTGAAGCACCTCGCACGCACGCGCCTGCTCCTGCATGTCGTGGATGTCGCTCCGCTGGACCAGAATATCGACCCTGTGCGCGAAGCCAGAGCCATCGTCGAAGAACTCAGGAAATATGATGAATCCCTCTATAAAAAACCACGCTGGCTGGTGCTCAACAAAGCCGATCTGCTGCCGGAAGATGAACGGGAAAAAGTCTGCAAGAAATTTATCCGCAGCCTCGGCTGGAAGGGAAAAAGCTTTACCATTTCAGCCATAAACGGCGTGGGCTGCAAGGAGCTCGCCTACGCCATCATGGATCATCTGGAGCAGGAATCGGCAACACAGGGAGCATGACCCGATTCACCCGGCTCGCCACGGAGCGGTCACAGAGCGGGATAGCGCCCGAATTTATTCCGGAGCGCACGTCAGATTTACATGAAAGCGCAAGAAAACGAACCCGGAAATGGGCATCACGTTTTGCTATAAATAAATCACCGGGGATTGTAATACCCTCGGCGATCGGGCCTTAAATGCCGAGGTGCTGTCTGTCTTGTTGCAGTATTTTTCGGCCACTTTTCCATCCAACGATATTTTCCTGCCATTACATTTCTGGAGGAACCATGACCACGCTTACCGAAATGGAGCTTGCCGGACTGGACCCCGTTATCGCTGCACGAAAGATGACATCTGACGTTTCGGACAAATACGAGAATATCGTCATACCCATTGGTAACGCCGGCGAGTCTCAAGCCGGCGATAACGCAGGCCTGTCGGGCGGCGAAGGGCTGTCGCTCGATGCGCTCATGAGGCTTCGTCAGAGCGCGTTAAACCAGCGTAGATCCGGCCAACGATAGATTCAGAATGTCGCTGGCGGCTATCCTGTCGTATTCGATAGTAGCCCTGTGGCTGATCATCACATTATTGGCGCAACACTCGCGTTTTCAGCCTTTCATTAATGCCTTCAATGCGCTGCACATCATTCCCCGCTGGACTTTCTTCGCACCCCATCCGGGCGTCAGGGATTATCATCTGGTAATAAGGGATCGTTGTAATGACGGACGCTTGACGGGTTGGAAAAGCGTACCGGTCTATTCGCCCCGGCCAAGATTCGGGTATCTCTGGAACCCGCAGAAGCGTTCATCGAAGATCCTGAATGACGCTGTCCAGGCAATAAAATTGCTGTTGAAGCGCGAGAATATCGGTATGGGGGAAATTCCTTTCACCGCACCTTACTTGCTGCTCCTGTATTACGCGGCTCATGCCGTGCCGCCCGACCCGGATGCCGTAGAATTTCAAATCGCCATTATCGAGTCAACGGGGCATGATGAGCGGACGCTGGAGTGTTCTTTCCTTTCCGGTTTCCATGACAGGTGATGCAGGGGGTCATGGTGGATATCGCGTCATGCCTCGTCATAACGAAGTTTTTATTGGCTGCGTGGTCGCTGCTGTCCGCAGCGGAATGGCTTTCCAATCTGCATCTCTTCCGTCCAGATGGACTGCTGTCTTGGGCTGTTCTGCGCTTACGCCCAACCCTGATCAGTCCTCTCGCCATGCGGCCGCACGTGCATTCCGAAGGCGTCGTGATAGCGGTCTTGCTGTGCCGTATCATTGCCGCGCTTGTGTTGCTCGTACCCCACCCAAATCCGGCGGATTTACCGTGCAGCGTGATGATTCTGCTTTCGTGTTTTTATATGTCCCGCCGCACATGGTTTGGTGGCGACGGTTCGGATCAGATGGGGATGGTCATCGCCGCGGGCGTGGCAATCATATCAGCCGGCATAGCCCTCAACGATAAAGACCTGGCTTTATCGGGAGTTCTGGCAATCGGCGGGCAGGCGACATTAGCCTATTTCGTGGCGGGTGCGGCAAAGCTCGTTTCGCCCGTCTGGCGCAGCGGAAGCGCTCTGATGGGCGTCATGAAAACACAATCGTACGGGCATCCGTCTGCCGTTCATTATGGCAAGTTGCGTCCCCGCTTTTGCTCATTCGTCTGCTGGACAACCATCCTGACGGAAACGCTGTTTCCGATCATCCTGATTGTGCCGCCCGGTGTGGTGATTGCGGGTCTCCTTTGCTTTGCCGCTTTTCATCTTTCCAACGCCTATTTTATGGGCTTGAACGCATTTGTCTGGCCCTTTCTCGCGACCTACCCGTCTGTCATGGTGATGAATTCAGTGGTTCGCGACTGGCTGGGATGGGCATGATGCCGGATGAGAGCGATTCAACCTGGTTGCGCGTGATTTACGACGGTGATTGTCCGTTCTGCGAAAACTTCATGAAATTCTATGCCATCCGCAACAATGCGGGCAACGTGGAACTGATCGATGCCCGCAAAAGGCCCGCTCTCGTCCGTGAGTTGCGATCCCGGGGAATGGAGATCAACGACGGCATGATCGTCATGTGGCACGGACATCATTATTATGGCGCGGAAGGCATGCACCTTTTATCTATACTCG
Organism: Nitrosospira sp.; assembly: GCA_036392275.1. Classification (GTDB taxonomy): domain Bacteria; phylum Pseudomonadota; class Gammaproteobacteria; order Burkholderiales; family Nitrosomonadaceae; genus Nitrosospira. The sequence continues at coordinate 2,958 of DASVYI010000201.1, forward strand.
GTAACAACTCCGGCGGCATCGGCATGCTGAACCGGTTATTATTTCGTAATAAAAAAATGGCGGCGGCGATTTATCCTTTGCTCGCAGCCGGGCGTCGAGTGACGTTGGCATTATTACGGCGCAAACTAATCCCACTCGAAATTCCCTCTCCCCCGCTTGCGGGCGAGGGGAAAAGTAAATCTGTAGACGATGGTCATGCAACCGGCGAGGCGCCTCTGCCGCCTGGAGGTAACGATGGAGGTAACGAGACAAAATAACGGCTCATGGCGGACGCTCGACTAAAAGTGAGCCCTGCTTCGGGTTGCGGTAAAATGTAATCCGGATACGGGCACTACCTCAACGTTTCGTCTCCCGGCTTTCCTCTCCCGCGAGGGGGAGAGAGCCAGAGAGAGGGCCGAAGGCGCATGGATGGGCAGCTTGGTTGTTATAGCACCCAAATAATAGCGCTCAGTAAGACCCCAATACAACGCAGCATTAATAAACCATGCAATCCATCGTAAAAAATTCCCGGCGCATCGTCATCAAAGTCGGCAGTAGCCTGGTCACTAACCAGGGACAGGGACTCGATCACGCCGCGCTCGCGGGCTGGGCGGAGCAAATCGCCAGACTCAAGGAAATGGGGAAGGATGTCGTGCTGGTATCATCCGGCGCAATCGCGGAAGGCATGCAGCGCTTGAAATGGAAGAAGCGCCCTCATGCATTGCACGAGTTGCAGGCTGCCGCCGCGGTCGGGCAAATGGGATTGGTACAGGCTTATGAAGCCTGTTTTCGCGCCCACGGCCTGCATGCCGCGCAAATCCTGCTCACGCATGAGGATCTGGCGGACCGAAGACGTTACCTCAATGCCCGCTCGACGCTGACTACATTGCTAAGCATGAGCGTCATTCCGATAATCAACGAGAACGACACCGTGGCAACCGATGAAATCCGCTTCGGGGACAACGATACCCTCGCCGCGCTGGTCACCAATTTGATCGAAGCCGATGTACTGGTGATTCTCACCGACCAGGGCGGACTGTTTACCGCCGATCCGCGCAAGGATACTCAA
>DASVYI010000202.1:0-2782 GCA_036392275.1 Nitrosospira sp.
GAATGGCTGATCTCGACAAAGTGCAAAATCTTGCAGCTTTGGGAGAAGTTGATAATGCCCGGCGTATCCCCACTCCTGCCGTGCCGGAAATTTGGCCGTGGCTCGTTCCCAAGCCAGGGGGAGAAAAACAGAACTCTGGACCGAATATTACACCAGAAAAGGAACTAGCAGTAGCCCGGGTCAGGTTACTCAAGCCATTCAAAAGTAACCTAGTTCCTGGAGTTGGGATTGCCTAGGAACTGCTGCGGGTGACTCGGTAAGCGTCACGTGAGACGCGGACAATGGTGGATTCCGTTGTTGCGTCACCAGCCTCCTGCGCGCTCTTAACGATCTCGGCGAGACCAGCCACGGTCGGAGCCTCGAAAAGGCTTCGCAAGGCCAAGTCAACACTGAAATGTTCACGAATGCGGGAGACGATTTGCGTAGCCAGCAGCGAGTGGCCGCCCAGGTCGAAGAAGTTGTCTTCCGCTCCGACCTGTTCGCGGCGCAAGACCTCGGCCCAGATGTTCGCCACTACTTCTTCAATCGGCGTCCGCGGCGCAACGTAGGCATGCGCCTGCTCCTCGACTTCTTCCGGCGCCGGCAGCGCCTTCCGGTCCACCTTGCCGTTCGCATTCAGCGGCAACTTGTCCAGCATCACGATAGCCGAGGGAACCATGTAATCGGGCAACTGCTCGCGCAGCTTCTGCCGCAGCGTTTCCGCCGTGGGCGGATTGTCACGCGTGGTGACCAGGTAGGCGACTAACCGCTTTTCCCCCGTGTCTTTCTCTTCCCGCGCCAGCACCGCTACCTGCTTCACTCCGGCTTGGGCCGCCAGCACCGACTCGACTTCGCCCAGTTCAATGCGGAACCCCCTGACTTTCACCTGATCATCGCCGCGTCCCAAAAATTCCACCTGCCCGTCCGCCAGGTAGCGCGCCAGATCACCCGTCCGGTACAGACGCGCGTTCGGGTTGTTTGCTTTGTGGAAGGGATCGGGTATGAAGCGTTCCGCCGTCTTCTCCGGCTGATTCAGGTATCCGGCCGTGACTCCGTCGCCGCCAATGTAGAGTTCTCCCGCCACTCCCACCGGCACCGGCGACAAGTGCTGATCCAGGATGTAAACCTGCGTGTTGGCAATCGGCCGCCCGATCGGAACCGTGGCACTGTCGCTGACACCCAGCTGCGGCGTTTCCCGGAGCCGCAAGGTCAGCGAGCCGACCGTGGTCTCAGTCGGGCCATAGTGATTGAGGATCTCGCAGGCGGCGTTCGTGGCACGAATCTTGTCCACCAATGCCCACGACAGCGCCTCGCCTCCCAGAATGAGAAATTTACCTGGCAGCACCCGCCCCGCTTCTTCCGAATTCAGCAGCGCTCCCAGGTGCGAAGGCACAATCTTCAGCACGTCAATCCGGTGTTTCTCCTGATAATCGGCCAGCTTGCGGCTGTCGGTCGCAACTTCGTAGGAGATCAGGTGCAGCGTGCCCCCCGAGATCAGCGACGGGTAGATGCAGGTGTTGCCCAGGTCCGCGCCGATGGTCGATACCGTGGCAAAGTTCAGGCCTTCGCCATGTTTCTCAAGTTCCAGGCGGCGGCCAATGAACTCGGCGTAGTTGACCAGGTTGCGGTGGCGTACGGCTACCCCTTTGGGCACTCCAGTCGAGCCTGAGGTATAAATCACATACACCAGGTTCTCGGGACCGGCCGAGGGCGACAGATTGGAATCGGACTCACCTGCCCACTGCCCGCGATCGCGATCCATGCACAGCATCGAACCGCTGAATGACGACGGCATCTGAGCCAGCAGTTTTTCCTGCGTGATCAGCGCGCGTGCGCCGGCCAGTTGCTGCGCCGTGCGGGCCGGAGGATTGTCGGGATTGAGCGGAACGTAAGCGCCACCCGCTTTCACGATGGCCAGCAGCGCAACCATCAACTCGGTCGAGCGCTCCAGACAGAGTCCGACCAGAGCATCGGGGCCGACGCCCAGTTTCCGCAGATAATGCGCCAGCTGATTGGCTTTGGAATTCAGTTCCGCATAACTGAGCTGCTGATTACCCGAAACCAGTGCTACGCGTTCAGGAGTCCTGGCTGCCTGCTGTTCGAACAGACCCGCGATCGTCTGCGAACGCGAGTACTCGGCCGCAGTCTGATTCCACGCGACGGTAATTTGTTTTTGCTCGTCTACTCCGAGCAGCGGCAAGGTGCTGGCCAGCGCGTCAGGATTCGCCACCGCCGCTGCGAGCAGCGTCTCCAGGCACCGCGCCAGCTGCTCGATTGCCTGCCGCTGATAGCGGGATTGATCGTAGTGCAACTCCAGCTGCAGCGAGCCATTCCTCCGCACACAGGCCAGCTTCAGCTTGTAGCGCTCGGTGCACACCCACTGCCGCAGCAGAGAAGCGCGCAGACCACCCGCCGACATGTCGCTCCACTCGTCGTAATCGAAGGCTATGGCATCATCTTCGCCGCGCGCCGAGCCAGGAACGAAATAATCCTGGAACTCGGCGGCCTCGGTGCGTGCATTCTTAATCTGCTCGACGATCTCGTGAAAACGGAAATTTCCGTCGAAGCGTGCCCCAATCGGCAGATAGCGCGCGAACAATCCCAACGCGCCTTGCAATTCCTCGTAGTCGCGGCCCGGAAACAGCGTGTGCACGACCGGACGAGTTTGCCCGCTGACCCGCCATAACAGAGTCTGCCACGCGGCCAGCAGCACATCGTCTGAAGTAGCTTCCACCTTCTGCGCCAGTGCATCCAGTTGCGCGGCAAAAGTCCCACTCAGTTCAACAGTGAATGCTTCCGGATC
>DASVYI010000203.1:0-16362 GCA_036392275.1 Nitrosospira sp.
CTCGCGCGCGACGGAACCAGCTTCAAGACCGATCTCGACGCTTCAATAGACTGGATCAGTCAGTATTACGAAAACAAATCGGCTCCGGTGGTCAACATGCTCGAGACTTTGCGTGAGCTGCGCGACAGTGAAGTGGGGGTCGAATTGCCGCGTATCTCAGCAAGTCTCGATGCAGTGCGTAACTACCGTCTTGCGCGAGACCGAGGAACCCGATGAAGGCGGCGTTCTGGCTGCTGGCGCTGTTTGGCGTCGCCGTGGCGGCGACGCTCGCCGCCAAGTACAACAATGGTTATGTCCTGGTCGTGGCGCATCCCTACCGGATCGAACTTTCTCTCAACCTGCTGGCAGTGCTGCTGCTGGCAACGTTTCTTGTCGCCTATTTTCTTGTACGGTTGGCGGTCATCACACTGCGGCTCCCCAGGGAGGTCAGCGAGTTCCGGTTGCGGCGGCGCCGCGAGAAAGCGCGCAGGGCCATGCTGGATGGGTTGAGGGCATTCCTGGAGGGACGTTATGCCAAGGCGGAGAAGGCGTCCGCTGCCGCGCTGGAAATGAAAGAGTCTCCCGCGATAGACGCGATCAACGCAGTGGTTGCCGCGCGTTCCGCGCATGAGCTGAGGAGATATTCCCAACGGGACGAGTTCATTGCCGTGGCGGAAAGCAGCGCGCCCAAAGAAATTTCACTCAGGCTGGTGACTCAGGCGGAGCTGCTGCTGGATGAACATCGCGCCGGGGAAGCCCTTCAGGTATTGCATGCGCTTCGCGCCACGGGCGCGCGGCAGCACGCGGCAGCTCTGCGACTGGAATTGAAAGCGCATCAGCAGCTGGAAAATTGGGATATGGTGCTGAATCTGCTCGGACAGCTCGAACAGCGCGATGCACTCGACAAGACGCTCCTGAAGCAATTGCGGTGCCATGCTCATGTGAAAAATCTGAAAAGCAGGGTACTGGATCCCCGGGCATTGCGGGAATATTGGCAGTCGGTACCTTCGACAGATAAAAAAGACAGCAAACTGGCTGCTGCTGCTGCCCATGCCTACACGGCAATAGGAGACTGTGCGGCAGCTCGTCAGATCATCGAGCAAAGTCTGGATAGGCAATGGGACTCAGAATTGGCCGAACTATATGCCGAGTGTATGGAAAAGGATGCAATCGGCCAGATTGAACGCGCCGAGGCATGGCTCAAGTCCCATCCTAATGACGCAAGCCTGTTGCTCGCGCTCGGCAAACTGTGCATCCACTGCGAGCTGTGGGGAAAAGCGCAGAATTATCTGGACGCAAGTCTGTCGGTCGAGCCAGGTTATCCCGCTCATCTCGCGTTGGCGCAATTAAACGAGAAGATCGGCCGGCCCGAGTTGGCCAAAGAGCATTACACCAAAGGGCTGGAGCTTGCCCTGAAAAGACTGGAGACGCTGGGGCAGAGGCAAGCTATTGCCGAGAGCCGGTGAGCCGGGTGATCAGTGACTCCAGCCGGGTTCCAATGCCCGGGGATAGCGTCGCGGCCTGCCGGGTTCGTCAAGAATTCGCCGGGGAAGCGGTAAATGCGTCGGAAAAGAATTCATCTTCCGGGAGCCCGCGCAGCGAGGTGAAGTCTCTGTGGGCGGCTTCAACCATTGCGGGCGCGCCGCAAGCGTATACCTGATATTCGGAGAGATCGTCAAAATCCTGCAATATGGCCTGATGCACCAATCCGCTCCTCCCGTTCCAGTTATCGGCCGGCAATGCTTCCGACAATACCGGAATAAAGGTGAAATTGTCGTGTACCCGTCGCCAGCTTTCCGCCAGATTTGCCATATATAAGTCGGCTTTGGTGCGATTACCCCAGTAGAGCGCTATCTTGCGGGCGCTGACACGTGTGTTCTTGGCGTGAAAGACATGCTCCAGGATGCTTTTGACCGGTGCGAAGCCGGTACCGCTGGCCACGAATATGATGGGTTTATCCGAATCTTCGCGCAGGAAAAATGTGCCGAGCGGACCTTCGAAACGTAAAATATCTCTTTCTTTCATGCGCGTGAACACATGTTCGGCGAAGGTTCCCCCGCGATAATTGCGCACATGTAATTGCAGAAGCTCGTCGTCATGAGGCGCGTTGGCCAGCGAGAAGCTCCGGCGCTTCCCGTCTTTCATGAGAATGTCGATGTATTGACCGGCGAGAAACTGCAGCCGCTCGTTGGTGGGGAGCTTCAGATAAATGATCATTACGTCCGGGGCGATGCGTTCCATCCTGTGGACACGGCATGGCAGCGTTTTGATTTTAATGTCTTTTATTGCCCCGATTTCGCGGCATTCGATAACGAGTTCCGACGTTGGCACAGCACAGCAAAAAAGTGCCATGCCTGCCTGCTTTTCCATATCCGTCAACGCGGTGGCGGTATAGCTGCCGAAATCGACGGTTCCCTGTATGATTTTACCCTTGCAGGTGCCGCAAGCGCCGTTCCTGCAGCCATAGGGCAATGGGAAACCCTCACGAAGTGCGGCTTGAAGCACGGTTTCTCCGGGTTGAGCAAAAAAAACATGTTCGCTCGGCTTGATGGTGACTCGATGCGACATCGATTATCCCAAATCCGGCAGTTGTTGCGAGTTCACCAAAAAGATGAGAGTCAAATACCGCGAAAAGTCTTTGTAGATCATAACAGTAAATTGAAAAACGAGCAGTCGGCTACTGGATTTGGGATTATGGACAGTAAAAAAATAAATAGCGGGTCAGCGATAAGTGAGCGATAAAGCACACACTCTGAAACGGACGCTCCTGATTGCAGGTTGCGGCGATATTGCGTTGCGCGCGGCACCCCTGCTACGGACGCATTATCGCCTGTTGGGCCTGTGCCGGAGGCCGGAGAATCGCACCGCGTTGCGTTTGCATGACATCACGCCCGTATACGGGGATCTTGATACACCGGACAGTCTTGACAAGGTTTCGGGCGTGGCTCACGCAGTGTTGCATCTCGCGCCGCCGCCGGATCATGGCCAGCAAGACTCGCGCACGGCCAACCTTCTGGCGGCGCTGGCAAAGCGGTCGAAAACAAAGGCAGCAATGTTACCACAACGGCTGGTCTACATCAGCACCAGCGGGGTCTACGGAGATTGCCAGGGTGCTCTGATAAATGAGACCCGCGTGATCAATCCGCAAAACGAACGTGCGCGGCGCCGCGCTGATGCCGAGCAACGTGTGCGCGGGTGGGGCCGGCGTAATGGTGTAAGCGTTTCCATTCTGCGTGTGCCCGGGATTTATGCGTTCGACCGCCTGCCGCTTGCCCGCTTGCGCGGGGGCTGCGCAACGATGATCCCGGAAGAGGATAGCTATACCAATCACATCCATGCCGACGATCTTGCCCGCATCATCGTTGCTGCGTTGCGGCATGCGAGACCCGGGCGTATCTATCATGCCTGTGACGACTCGAGCTTGAAAATGGGCGCATATTTCGACCTGGTGGCGGACCGCTTCGGCCTGCCGCGGCCACAGCGCATTGCACGCGCCCAAGCCGGGGAGCGCATATCGCCAGGCATGTTATCGTTCATGAGAGAGTCCCGGCGGCTGATGAACAGCCGCATGAAGAATGAATTGCGCGTAAATCTCCGCTATCCCACCGTGGCTGAATGTTTGGCGGAAAATGGTTAAAATCCGGTCCTGCGGTATTACCGGCACGATCAACCCATGACTCCACCCATGAGGGAACCCATACTCATCATTACCAGCCTGCCTGATCGGGCAAGCGCCATGAGTCTTGCGCAAAAGCTCGTCGACGAGCGGCTGGCGGCCTGCGTCAATGTGCTGGCCGGATGCACTTCCGTCTATCGCTGGCAAGGAAAATGCGAAACCGCGGATGAGGTGCCGGTATTCATCAAAACGCTTGTGCGGCATTATGCCCGGCTGGAGCAGGTGATAACGTCAATGCATCCTTACGAACTCCCCGAAATCATTGCTGTCCCAATCAGCAACGGCTTGCCTTCGTATTTGAAGTGGATCGAAAACGAAACGCTGAATCTGGAAACGCCGAATCTGAAATGACAAATGAACAAAATGTGTCCATCATGCGCCTGAGCCGTTATTTCGCGCTGCTGCTCTGCTTTTTCAGCCTTGGTGCTTCTGCGGAAGAGGAGACGTCCCTCGGTTTTCTTTCGGGTTTGCAGCGGCTCGGCGCAAGCGCTGACCAGAATGAGCAGGAACTGCTGCCTCCGGATCAGGCTTTCAAACTCACGGTCAGCGTGCGGGACGGGAATACCCTCGTGGCGCAATTTGAACCGGCAAAAAACTATTATCTGTACAAGGATAAAGTTGCATTCAAGCCACAGGCCGCCGAGACGTCGGTCGAAAGAATCTCATTGCCCCGCGGCGAACTGAAGGGAGATCTGACCTTTGGTCAGGTAGAGGTTTTCAACCGGCCGTTCGAGGCGCTCATTTCGCTGAAACGCGACACATCATCCGGCAGTAAACTGACCCTTGTTGCCACTTACCAGGGATGTAACGAACCCTTGGGCGTCTGCTACGCTCCTATCAACAAGGTAATCGAATTGACCCTTCCAGCGGCCAAAGTGGCCGCCGGCGCAATCGCCGCGGCCGTCAGCGGCGAGGCTGTGGCCGCTTCGCCCTTCTCAGCCGCCAGACCGGATTCCGCGGTGGATCCCGCGGCCGAACTGTTTCAATCTCCGGCGAGAGCCCCTGCTATCGAAACCGAGTCCAGCAAAATCGAACGCATGTTCGAGACGGGTAACTTCTGGCTGATTCTGACCGGGTTTTTCGGTATCGGCCTGCTTCTTTCATTTACTCCCTGCGTCTTTCCAATGTTTCCGATTCTTTCGGGAATTATTGCGAACCGGGGTCAACACGTCACCAAGAGTCGCGGATTTGCGCTATCGCTTGCCTATGTCATGGGGATGGCTATCACCTACGCCGTCGCGGGCGTGGCGGCAGGACTCTCCGGAGCGATGCTGTCCGCTGTTTTGCAAAACGCATGGGTGCTGGGCGCATTCGCGCTGATTTTCATAACACTGGCGTTCTCCATGTTCGGTTTCTATGAATTGCAGCTACCCGGTTTTCTTCAAAGCAAACTCTCCGAAGAGGCGGGGCACCTGAAAGGCGGCCATTTGACCAGTGTCTTTGGCATGGGGGCATTGTCCGCACTGATCGTTGGACCTTGTGTGGCGGCCCCGCTGGCTGGAGCATTGCTCTACATCAGCCAGACCCGCGACGTGGTATTGGGCGGTTCGGCTCTCTTTTCCATGGCGCTGGGAATGGGTGTTCCCCTGTTGTTGCTGGGCGCCTCCGCGGGCGCGCTCCTCCCCAAAGCGGGCGCCTGGATGGAATCCATCAAACAATTTTTTGGGGTATTGTTGCTGGGCGTGGCGATATGGTTGATATCGCCCGTCATCCCGGCGGTGGCGCATATGCTTCTCTGGGCAGCCCTGCTGATCATCTCGGCCATTTATCTGCATGCCGTCGATCCCCTGCGGCCCGGTGCTTCGGGTTTCCAGAAATTCCTGAAGGGATTGGGCATGATTTCGTTGTTGACCGGCATCGCGCTGCTGATCGGTGTATTTTCAGGTAGCCGCGATATTCTGCAACCTCTGTCCAGGCTCAATATCGCCGCTATCGGTGCGACGGGAAACAACAAAACGAATGGCAATCAAAGCGTGCATTTATCCTTTCAGAAAGTGAAATCCGTTGCCGAACTCGAACAGCATATCTTCCGGTCGAAGGATAAATATATCATGCTGGATTTTTCTGCAGACTGGTGCATTTCCTGCAAAGAGATGGAGCGTTTCACCTTTACCGATGCGAAGGTGCAATCCCGGCTGAGGGATGTTGTATTGCTGCAGGCCGACGTGACAGCCGGGACGGACGATGATGCGGCATTGCTCAAGCGCTTCAAACTGTTCGGCCCGCCGGGTATCCTGTTCATCGACAGGGAGGGGCGTGAAGTTCCGGGCGTGAGGTTGATCGGATACCAGGATGCGGAACGTTTTCTCACGGTACTCGATGCGGTGCTGATCTAGGAGTCTGTCGGACTTGAAGAATCGAAGCGAAAAAGTGACTGGGCGAGGACAGATTTTGACGATTTTGAAGGCCAATAGTTGTTCTATTGGCCGAAAAAGCGATGAAATATGGACCGGCCAGACGCTTTTGCAGCCCGATTTCCTTTAAGTCCGACAGGCTCCTAGGGCCTGTTAACAGGCCCTAGTGGTCCTGGTTCGTTCGAAGAGCATTTTTTTGGAATAGGGAATGACGAAATTACAACAAATGGCGATATATGCAGGCGTGGCGCTGCTTGCGATTACAGCGGGGTTTTTATTGCGTGGCCAGCTAATGAGCGGGAGTTCGCTGACCGGAGCATCCGCGGAGGCGGCAAACAGGGGGGCCGAGACAATTCTCGCGGCCAGCCTGCCGGATCTGCAGGACAACAACCAGCCCCTGTCGCAATGGCTCGGCAAGGTAATGGTGGTCAATTTCTGGGCAAGCTGGTGCGAACCATGCAGAAAGGAAATTCCCGAGTTCATCGAACTGCAGGAAAAATTCGGCGATCGCGGACTGGTCTTTGTCGGGATTGCCGTCGATCAGAAGGAAAGAGCGGCGATGTTCAGCAAGGAAATTGGCATCAATTATCCGGTGCTGGTGGGTGACTTGAAGACGATGGCGCTGGCGGAAGCAGCGGGTAACCGTCAAGGGGCTCTGCCCTTTACCGTCGTTATCGACCGCAGCGGCAAAATCACGGACACAAAATTGGGCAGCCTGAGCCGGAGCAGGCTTGAGTCCATGCTCAAACCCCTGTTGTAGGGACAAGCCCTCAAAGCAAAACCGCGCTACCTTATTTTATAACCGCGTGCCTTCGTAATCTTCCATGAATACTCCAGGGTGGTGTCCGACAGGACCGGCATCGAAAGCGCGCCCTTGGCAAGCGGCTGCACGGCCAGGTCTAGATCATATTTCCGGGCACCCGTTGCTTCGCTGGCATCGTTCGTTTTCATGGGAGTAAGAACGACGGTAATTTGTGTGATGGCATAATCGTTGTTGCCATTATATAAGGTGCCGCTGAAAATTCCCCACCCAAAACCGGCATGGATGACGAGCCTATCGAGCGCGCCGGCCGGTAGATCCACGTCATTGACTCCATCCCCGGCGGTCCGCTGGCGGCAGGTGCGCCTGGCCTCGTCCGCGGCACGATCACTGGTTACCCCCTTCATCGCATCGGAAACGCATCGCTCATAAACCGCCGAAGCAGGGGCGGTTCCGGCAAACACCTCAGGCGGTGTCATGACCAGTAGCGGCGCAAACATCACCAGGGGCAAATTCATTGCCGTGCTTTTTATCAGACCCGCCAGACCGGATGCAGCGTGTTGCAGCGGGCTCAGGATGCGGCCATTCATTTCGTTCATTTGCCTGGAATGCTTCAGAAGAGCGACCGGTACAGATTATAGAGACTGGTAATGATGATCAATATGCCCACGAGTATTAGCAGCGTTCGTGCGTGCAGCATCTTGCAGAGCACCGCGGCAAAGGGTGCGGCAAACAGGCCTCCAAACACCAGACCCACGATGACGGTCCAGGTATTGGTTTCCATCAGCAGCGTGAAAACCGTTGCCCCCGCCAATGTCAGAAAGAACTCTGCAAAATTGACCGATCCGATAGTCGTGCGCGGATCGTTGCCCGAACTGACCAGCGTCGATGTCACCACGGGTCCCCAGCCGCCGCCGCCCGCGGCGTCGACAAAGCCGCCAAACAACGCGAGCTTTCCCACATGCCGGGGCGCATCACCGCGCAGGCGCAGGGGGCGGAACGCTTTGCTGAGGATATAAATTCCAAGCAGTAGCAGATAGGCGGATATGTAAGGCTTGAACACGGCCCCATCGATATACGTCACCAATATGGCCCCCAGTATTCCGCCCAGAATGCCCGGCACCAGCAGGCGTACAAACAGTTCCTTGTTCACATTGCCGAATTTGGCATGAGAGATACCCGAAACCCCGGTAGTGAAAATCTCGGCAATATGAACACTTGCGCTCGCCGTCGCCGGGCTGGCTCCCGTTGCCAGCAGGAACGTGGTCGCGGTAACACCATAAGCCATCCCCAGGGCGCCATCCACCACCTGCGCGAAAAACCCGACCATTACCGCGCTCCAGAAAGTGCTTCCACTGAGTGTCTCGCTGATTATTTGCCAGCCGCCCAGCCAATTGTTCGAAATGAAGAAACGTCCCGTCAAAAACAAAACCAGCGCAACCAGCACCAGACCGATAAACCACATCGCTGCGTGAAGGATCGGGTGGGTTCCGGGGTGAGTGATCGGTTCTTCAACGGGAGGCAGGCCCAACTGCTGATGTTCTTCATTGATGGGATTGCGCGTCAGATCCAGGTTGCGAATCTTCATAAATTTGCTGCTACCTCTTCAACCTAAATCCGCCCCGTAGCGAATTCACCAGAAAGGTGAACGGCAAGTACCGGAAAAAGTCTTTGTGGATCACGGCGATAAAATGAAAGAATGAGCGGTCAACTGCCGGATTTAGGTTCAGCTTGGGCAAACACTATACCCATAGGCGTACCCATTCAGAAATAACCGAATAGAATATGTTTATTCTTTTGTTTCCGTCCAAGACGTTTGCATAGTCGTGCCGCTGGCTGATTTCATACTTGTCATTCATTTCCTGTTTGCGATGTTCGTGGTCGGCAGCCTTCCCCTGATCTGGATCGGCGCATGGATGGGATTGGGTTTTGTGCGGAACCTCAGGTTCCGGCTTGCGCATCTCGCCGCCATCCTGTTCGTCGCCGGCGAATCCCTCATTGGCATGGTGTGCCCCCTGACATCGCTGGAAGACGCGCTGCGCGGCACCGCAACGACGGAGAGTTTTATCCAGCGCTGGCTGCATCGCATCCTATACTATGATTTACCGGAATGGGTATTGACCGTGAGTTATGTTCTGTTTGCCTTCCTGGTCGCTTTGACCTATAGGGTCCTTCCGCCGTCGCAGCGAAAACCTCGCCCCTGACCCGAAGGCCTTCCGTTGCAAACAGGCCGTGATACGCGTTCCCGCCCTCACACCCCTTGTACCCGCCCGAGACTCGTCGAGAGGTTTCCCGGGATTGACCCATTCCCTCGCCTGAGCGTAAAGTGTCATGACATAAAAAGATGAACAACATCCCCTTCGTGCCTGGTATGGCTCACAATCCCTTCCGGAGTATGGAACAGCTATGTCCGCGGCAAAAATTCTTCACCGGATCGCTAAACAAAAACGCCGGCTAGGTATTGGCTTCGGCATTTTGGCCGCGGCGATTGCCCTTTTTGGTTTGCTGGGGTATTTCTGGTTGCCGGGTTACGCTAAGGCCAAGCTGGAGAGCGCACTCTCGGAAGCCTTGCAGCGGCCTGTGACGGTGCAATCGATCGAAATTCAGCCTTACACACTGGAACTGACTGTGCGTGGTTTTCGTGTGGGTGAAAAGACCTCGGACCCTGACGCGGGTGAGGCCCTGCTATCGATCGATGAGCTATACACAAATCTGAGTAGCGCCTCCATCACGCATCGTGCGCCGGTGATCAGTGCCGTGTCGGTAAAGGGACCTGCATTAAGGTTGGTACGCGAAGGCGAAAACCGCTTCAATATTACCGATCTGGTGGAGAATTTGACGAAAAAACCCGCGGAAGAACAGCCACCCAAGGGAAAGACCCTGTTTTCCGTCAGCAATATACTCATTGAAGGCGGTCGTTTTACATTTATTGACCGGGTCAAGAAAAGCCAGCAGGAAATCTCGGAAATCCGCCTGGGTGTCCCCTTTGTTGCAAACTTCAAGAGCGATGAGCAAAACTGGGTCGAGCCGCACTTCAGCGCCCGGGTGAACGGCGCGCCGATCATACTTGAAGGCAAACTCCGCCCTTTCACCGCGGCTCGCGAAGCAGCGCTTGAGCTCAAGCTCAACGATGTCGATTTGACACGCATAGACCAGTATTCGCCCATCCCGGTTGGCATCAGCCTGCATTCAGGTTATCTGGACAGCAATTTGTTGCTGACGTTTACCCAGATTGACGGCGAGGCGCCAGAAATCGTTTTGACCGGCCGCACCGCATTGCGAAAACTGCAAGTGGAGAATCATGCAGTTGAAACGCCTTATACCGCAAAGCTCGATCAGTTCGACGTCAGCCTGATCGAGATCAATTTGAATGGCTCGAAACCTTCGCATGTGGGACTCGCCATGAACGAAGCCGCGATTGCGCGCAAAGGCGATGCGCAACCGATACTTTCCCTGCCGTCACTGAGCGTCAGCCGGGTCACGGTCGACCAGGCGCGACGGACAGCCGCTGTCGGGGACGTGACGCTGGATCGGTTGCATGTCGCGATGCGGCGGGATGGTGATGGCCGTCTCGATATTACAAAACTGCTTTCACCGGGCCCTGCGGAAAGCCATGCGCCTGAGGCCTCTCCTGCGGCACCCGCGACCCCTGCCAAAGCCGAGGCCGGCAAACCATGGGCGGTACGGCTTGGCAGTTTCAAACTTGCGGGCGCCGCGCTGCGCTATGAAGACGTTTCGCTGACGAACGTGGCACCCATGGTCATTCAGCCGCTCGACTTGACCGTCAGCCATATTGATTTCAGCGGTGTCTCTCCGCTGAAGCTCGCATTGAGCGCGGTAGTGAATCAACGCGGGAATTTGAAAACGGAGGGGACGCTCGCTTGGGCGCCGCTCGCGGCCGGGTTCGATATCGATGCAAAGGATATCGATCTTGTCGCGCTGCAAGGTTGGGCCGGAGACCGGCTGAACGCGCTGGTCACGCGCGGTGATACATCCTTTCGCGGCAGTGTCAAGGCGGATGGGTCGCCCGTAAAGGTGGTTTTGAAGGGTGACAGCAGATTCGCAAACTTCAATATCCTCGACAAAGTGACAACCGCGGATCTGGCAAGCTGGCGAAGCCTTGATATCAACGGCATCGAGTTCGTGAACGAGCCGTTGCGGGTAAACATCAATTCAATTGCCCTCGGGGATTTTTTTGCCAACGTGGAGCTTTCACCCCAGGGGGAGCTCAATCTCAAGCACATAGAACGACAGGAAGGCAATGGGGCTTCGTCCGGGAAAACAGGGAAGCCGGCCGCGGCAGCGCCGGGGCCACAGCAGCCGAAGGAAAGCGCATCCCCCGCGCCCGAGCAAACTGTTGCGGCCAGCGCTCCCCCGCCGCCAGACCGAAAACCCATTCCAGTCCGGATCGACCGGATCCTGCTGCGGAACGGAAACGTCAATTTTCACGACCGGTTCATCAAACCCAATTACCGGGCCAATTTGACCGGGCTTGCCGGGCGCATCGGCCCCCTGGATCCCGGGAAGCCGGGTGAAATCGATATTAGCGGGGCGGTCGACAAAACGGCTCCGCTGAAAATTGCCGGCAAGGTCGATACCTTCGGGAAGCAGCTTTTCCTCGACATCACCGCGTCGGCGAAGGGTATCGACATGCCGACTTTCAGCCCCTATTCGGGAAAGTATGTGGGTTACAACATCGAGAAAGGCAAATTGTCCGTCGATATCCACTATCACGTCGAGAAGGGCCAGTTGACGGCTGATAACAACGTATTCCTCGATCAACTGACCTTTGGTGAAAAAATCGAAAGCCCGGATGCACTCCAGATCCCGGTAACCCTCGCGGTAGCACTGCTGAAAGACCGTCATGGCGTGATCGATGTCCATCTGCCGATAACCGGTTCGATCAATGATCCGCAATTCAGCATCGGCGCGGTCATCATCAAGGTCATCGTCAATCTGCTCACGAAGGCTGCGACCGCACCCTTCTCGTTGCTGGGATCACTCTTTGCGGGCGGCGAGGAATTATCCGAGATCGACTTTGCCCCGGGCCGCGCAGAAATTAAGTCCGAAGCCGAGAAGCGGCTTTCGGCATTATCGAAAGCACTGATAGACCGGCCGGCGCTCAAGCTCGAAATCACGGGAGAGGCAGATCCCATGCACGACCCGGATGCGTTGAAACGCGCCATACTCGAGCGCAAGGTCAAGACTCAGAAACTGTTGGAGACCGTTAAAAAAGGACAGGCTGGCGGCTCACCGGAGGATGTCGTGGTGAAGCCGGAGGAATATGCCAAATATCTGGCCCTGGCCTACAAGGAGGAAAAATTCGCGAAACCGAAAAATGTGATAGGACTGACCAAAAGCCTGCCGGTACCGGAAATGGAACAGTTGATGTTAGCGAATATCAATGCCGGCGACAGCGAAATGCGCGAGCTTGGTGAACTGCGCGCCACGGCTGCGCGCACCTGGCTGGTGGAGAAAGGCGGCGTTCCGGACAATCGCATCTTCATGCTCGCGCCGAAGGTGGAGGCCGCGGCGGACAGCAAGAAATCCGGCAACAAGGTGGTGTTCTCGCTCAGATAAATCCCGAATCTTCCCATGCTCTGAGCGCATTTCTCCGAGCAGGCCCTCTGCCGCGCCGGGCATTGGACCTGGGGTATTTCAGAAATCAACCTGAACCTGTGTCAGGAAAGAGCTTATGTGACCGTTGTTGAAGCCTCGGGAACGGTCACTGGGGGAACCTGCCGTGTTGATATTCAGGGTATGGGTAACGTTGTTCTGTACTTTAACGTTCGGGTGCGGGTACCAGTTCAACGCAAACCGGACCATATCCATTTGACCTCCTCTGATGACCCCGTTATTCAGGTTGATGTAATCATAACCGGCGGCAACCTCCCACGCACCCCAGCCCGAACCGTTCCATTGAAATCTCTGCTTCGGTTTTATCCGGTTCGCCGCGCCATTCCTGACGTGGTAGGTTTTGGATTCGCCAGTGAGGAAGTAGCTGGCAAAACCGTAGTAGCCGGTGAGATGCTCGTTGTCATAACCTATGCCGTTTATGTTCGTGCGCAGATATTCCGCCTGGAGGGAAAGCGGGCCATAAACCAGCCAGCTCTCCGCGCCATAACGGTCGTAGCTCGTTATCTGGCGCGAGCCTGGTGCTCCCTTTCTCCCCACGCTCAGGTTGCCTGTATTCAGCACATTGGTCCGATCCACGTTGGTCCCGGGAAAGGCAAAAAAGGCCATTCCGCCTCCGCCCCCGCCTTGCGCGGACGGTGTACCCGTAATGGTGCCATCAGCATTGAACTGGGTGTTGACCACAGTGTGTCCCGCCGAAGCTCCGATATGGAAGAATCGGGTTTCATCCTCCATCCAGGGCCTGCCGGAGATACGGCCGATACCTTCCCATCCGGTATCGCCCGAACCATTGTTGCGGCTGTTGTTGCCGGCGGCATTGACCGAGGTGGAGGCAGCGGACCAGGGGCCCACGGGTTCGGTTTGGAAGGCGATCCCGAATTGAAACCGCGGTTCCGCGTAGTTGGCGCCTATGCCAGTCTTGTAGGTATTGGGATTGTCGATGAACGAGTTGACCGCCATGTGCCGTTCGATGAAGGTGAGGAAGCGGTTGCTGGCGGCTTCTTCCAGACTGAAGGGTTCCTTGAATGAGCCGATTTTCACCGAGAACGGCTTGGTGACGTTCAGCCGTATGAAAGCGTCGGTCACACCCGATGCGAGTGAACCATTGCCCCGGGTGAAATCATGCTCGAATTTATAATCCCAGATTTTGAAAAAAGTGCCTTCAAAACCGAGACGGGCACGCCGGATGGTCGCGCCGCTGTTCAGCTCGTTGGGCGCGCCGCTGGTGGCAGGCAGGACCTCGTTTTCAAAATTGTATTGTGAACCGGCCTGTATGCGCCCGTTCATCGCAAAGGTAAAGTTGCCATCCTTGCTCGAAAAATGCGGGCCACCGTCGTGAAATTCGACATGGACTTTTTCGGCTTCCTTGACACGTTCTTCGAGCGAGGAAATATCACTCACGAGGCGCGCTTCCCTCATTTTGGCCTTCAGCTCGAGATCCTTACGCAGGGTGGCCAGCTCAGCCGCCCGGGTTTCCTCCGTTGCAACTTCTGCCGTATTCTCCGGCTCTCTGTCTGAAGCGGCGTCAATGGTCCTGCCGGGAGATGTCCTGGCTGTTCTCGCCGGCGCATCTTCCCGAACGAAATTACCGATGTGCACGCGGCCGGGCCCCGGCTTTGCATAGATCTGCTCGGTTTTGGTATCGACGTAAAGATCGATGGCAAAGGCCGTACATGCCACACCTGAGCCTAACATGGCGCTCACCGCCAAACCGATTCTGGATAACTTCATTGTGCCCCCTCCCCTTTCCCGCGTTATTGTTTAAAAACGAGGGGAGGATAATGAAGAGATATGGCCGTTTTATTGCAGTTTTGTCACAGTTTTATGACAACCATGATGTATGTGGATTATGGAATGGCGAAATCAGACAAAGTCGTAGAGCAAAGTAAGACAAAATCGTAAAGCAGAGTATGATAAAGCGGCAGAGCAAAGTAGGACAAAGTGACGGGCTCGACCTTAACGAGAATGGACGAACATCCGGCAGTCCGCCGGGTGCGTCTCGCATTCCACTTTTTCTGCCGCCGTGATAGTCTATGAGGTTGAAATGCCTTACTGCTTACTGATAAAGCAGACTGCTTCCGATAAAAAAACTGCTTGACTCCCGTCACACCTGTTAACGTAAAGAGGAACAACATGGAAATTCACGTCTATGATACTTATGTCAAAGCCAAGGATGGCCACACGATGCACTTCGATGTATTTACCGCGGTGAAAGACGGCCAAAAAGCAATTGAATACGCGAAACAATGGTTGACTTCGATCGGGGAGGGCGATGCGACGGTTACCAGCCGAGAATGCAGTTTTTGTCACAGCCAGGCGGCTCCCGCCAACGTCGCCGACGCAATTAACAAGGACGGATATTACATCTACAAGATGGAGGGTTGCCGGTAATCAATCCGGCTTTCGAGGCGCTCCGAAACAGGCGCGCCAAATCTTGTCAGGGAGCACGGTATCCCTGACGCACCGCGCTCCCCCATGGCGACCGCTTGGCCTGTCGTGTTCGTTGAGTGCGTGTTCGTGTGGGAGTTGAATGCCGCCATGGCGTTTTACCGTGTCATCCCGATCCCGGCAACTCGATCGGTGGTCTGATCGCGGTTTAGTTGCCAGGCAAGTGTGTTGCGGAGAATCTGCCGAGGTTGGCGGAAAGAATCCAGAACTGGGTACCGAGCCAAAGATGAATATCCAGCGCATCTTGTCCATTCTCGTGACGGAGTATGTCAAACGGCTGGTCATACCGGTGCTGCTGTTCGCTTCGCCGGTATGGGCGGATGAACTCGTCAAGACAATTGAAAATATCAAGCCTTCGATCGTAGGTGTGGGAACGGTCCAGAGGACACGATCTCCGCAAGTTAATTTTCTGGGTACCGGGTTTGTGCTGGATGACGGATTTCATGTCGTTACCAATGCTCATGTGGTCCCGGAGGTGTTGGATGTCGCGAATAAGGAGTCCTACATTGTCATCACGGGAAAGGGGAGTGAACCGGAGCTCAGAGCGGCCACCATCGCGGCCATCGATAAAGACCACGATCTGGTATTGCTGAAAATCAGTGGCACCGCACTGCCCGCCATGGAGCTGGGTGATGCGAGCCGGGTTCGCGAAGGGCAAACCTTGATTTTCACGGGATTCCCGATTGGCATGGTACTGGGATTTTACCCGGTCACACATCGTGCCATGGTTTCCGCCATCACGCCCATCATACTGCCGGCCCACAATTCAAAACAGCTCAATGCAAAAATGATAGGGCAATTGCAGAAGCCCCGCTATGCCGTGTTTCAGCTCGACGGCACGGCCTATCCGGGCAACAGCGGCAGTCCCCTTTATGATCCTGAAACCGGGCTCGTGTATGGCGTGATCAATATGGTATTCGTGAAAGGCACAAAGGAAGCCGCGCTCAGCAATCCAAGCGGCATAACCTACGCCATTCCGGGAACCTATATCCGGGGCCTGCTGGAGCGCAGGAAATAACGAGATATCAGCATGAGTGATCAATAACGCGCTTTTTCATCCATTGATCCGGGTTTTACACAGCTTTTGATTCATCCATCATTATGAATATCCAGCATGACCGTTACTTGCTGCCCACCGAGGGCCCTTCTGATCTCCGGCTCGTGCCTCGTGCTGGACGGGATCCGTCGCCGTCGAGGGCGTGAAAACAAGTAATGACAGGCCCCTAATGAGTGGGCCGGAAGGAGGAATAATGCAGACAGTCACCGTGGCGATTGCGGACACGAACCCCGGGCGGCGCAATAAATTGGAACAAGTGTTGAGGGGCGGACAAGGCATCGAGGTGCTCACGAATGTGATGTCGAATGGAGATGACACGATCCGTGATCGTCAACCCGGGATTCATGCAAGCATTACGGAGCTCGAACATATCATTGCAAAAATCAGCCATCTCAGACCCCGCATTCTTTTTGTCAACCTCGACCCCTCCGATGAAGCCTATCTCACTCTGATC
>DASVYI010000204.1:0-15125 GCA_036392275.1 Nitrosospira sp.
GCCCGCACAAACAATTTGAACAATCACAACTGATCAATTTAATCGAAAAAGCGCTTGAGACCCTTCCTCCTCGTCAACGGGAGGCCTTCCTGCTGCGTTACTGGGAGGAACTGGATGTCACTGAAGCCGCAAAGGTTATGGGATGCTCTGAAGGAAGCGTGAAAACGCACTGCTCGCGCGCAACCCATGCTCTTGCCATGGCTCTGAAGAAAAAAGGAGTCGAGTTATGAATGAATCTGAAATCGGAAGGAAAGCCGCGCAACTGCTGGATCTTGGTCTGGACGACATGAAGCAGAGCACGCTAAACCGGCTGCAAATGGCACGCAGGGCTTCCCTTGAAAATTATCATATGGCGGAAGTTGCGGTCAGCGTTGGCCAGGGCGCTACTGCGCGCGGGCATGATTGGCATCTTGGAACCCGCAAGCTGCTCTCCGCAATAGCCCTGCTTTTTGCCATAGCAGGTGTGATTTATTGGCCGGCTCTTCAGCCAGGCGACGAAAATGAGGAAATCGACATCATGCTCCTTGTCGATGACCTGCCTATAAATGCCTATCTCGACGATGAGTTCGATGCGTGGTTAAACGGTTCATAACAGTAGCACTTTGGTTATTCTTCTTACTTTCCGCTCATGCTTCCGCTGAACCCGCTCAACCATCCTGGGAGCAGTTGAAGCCTCAGCAAAGGGAGGTCCTGGCTCCGCTTGCGCAGGAGTGGAACAATCTGGACGCTGCAAAACGGAAAAAATGGCTGGGTATTGCCAAACGTTATCCGGGAATGACACCCTCAGAGCAGCATCGTACACAATTGCAGATGCGCGACTGGTATTCGCTTACTCCTGAGCAGCGTGAAATTGTGCGAGAAAAATACAAGACGATAAAAAAATTGCCGCCGGACAAGCGCCAAGAAATCAAACAAAGGTGGCGGGAGTATGGGCAAAATACCGAAGCTCAGAGAGAGCAGTAGCATTTATATTTTTGTTGCCACAAACCTGTTGCCACAGACCTCCTGATTCTCTACCGTCCGTCTGCTCTCGCTGGACCATTTCCGGTCAGCACCCATTTAAAACGCTACTTGAGCAAGTGCTTCCTGAATGACCATGGCTTCTGAACCCGGAATCTGGCGGCGGCTGCTAAGCATGATGTATGAATCACTGATATTGGCAGCGGTGCTGTTTATCGCGGGTTTTATTTTTCACGTTGTGTTTCGCGACACAAGCTCCATTCTTTTTCGACCTGCATTTCAGCTTTATCTTCTGCTGGTTGCCGGTGTTTATTTCACCTGGTTCTGGATCCATGGCGGTCAGACACTGCCAATGCAAACATGGAAACTTCGTGTGGTAGATGCGGACGGGCGGGGCATTCGCCTGAAACAGGCATTTGCCCGCTATCTGTTTGCAGTGGTTGGAATATTTTTGCTGGGTTGCGGAATATTATGGGCATTATTCGATCGCGATGGTCTGTTTCTGCACGACAGGCTGGCTGGCACCCGGATCATAAATGTCGGGGTTGGATAAACTCATATCCGGACATAACCGCTTATTCGTGAATCCGGAATTCGTTTCCTACGCCCCTACGCAGTTCCCCCTACCGTTAACCCTTCTATGCGAAGAGTCGGCTGGCCGACGCCCACCGGCACACTCTGACCTTCTTTCCCGCACGTACCAACGCCTGGATCAAGCGACATATCGTTACCGATCATCGAAACTCGCGTCAGTACATCGGGACCGTTTCCGATGAGCGTTGCACCCTTTACGGGATAAGAGATTTTTCCATTTTCGATCATGTAGGCTTCAGCAGCGGAAAAGACAAATTTTCCGCTGGTGATATCCACCTGGCCGCCACCGAAATTTACCGCGTATAAGCCGTGTTTCACGGAAGCAATGATTTCCTCGGGGCTCTTGTCGCCATTCAGCATATAAGTGTTGGTCATGCGCGGCATCGGAATATGAGCGAAGGATTCGCGTCTTGCATTTCCCGTGACGGGAACGTTCATCAGCCGCGCATTCAGACTATCCTGCAAATAACCCTTGAGCACTCCATTTTCGATCAGCACCGTGCACTGGGTGGGATTTCCCTCGTCATCGATGTTGAGGGAACCGCGCCGCCGCGCAAGCGTGCCGTCATCCACCACGGTCACACCTTCAGCCGCCACACGTTCTCCGATACGTCCGGAAAATGCGGAACTGCCTTTGCGGTTGAAATCCCCTTCCAGCCCATGTCCAATGGCCTCATGCAACAGGATGCCCGGCCAGCCGGCGCCGAGCACAACCGTCATGGTGCCAGCCGGCGCCGGTTTCGCCGTCAGATTGACGATTGCCTGATGCACTGCCTTCGCGGCGTAATCACGCAATACGTCGTCAGTGAAATAGGCGTAGTCGAAGCGTCCCCCCCCGCCCGCCACGCCTTGTTCCAGGTTGCCGTTCTCCTCCGCTATGACTTGCAATGAAACCCGAACCAAAGGCCGCACATCGGCTGCCACGAGTCCATCACTGCGCGCTATCAGCACGACCTCGTATTCTCCGGCCAGAGATGCCATGACCTGAATGACGCGCTTGTCGAGTGCACGGGCATAGCCTTCAAGTTTTTCGAGCAATGCAACTTTCTCAGTATCCTTAAGGCTGGCGATAGGATCATGCGGCAAATAAAGTTCCCGTCCTTTGCTGCGTCTGACCGCCTGCACCGATTGCGTTACGCCGTGACGTGCAATGGCACGCGTGGCTTGAGCCGCGGAAATAAGCGCCGGCATGCTGATGTCATCGGAGTAGGCAAATGCCGTCTTGTCGCCGCTCACTGCGCGCACCCCGACACCTTGCTCGATGTTGAAGCTGCCGGATTTAACGATTCCTTCCTCCAGAGCCCAGCCTTCGGCACGGCTATATTGAAAATAAATATCCGCGTATTCGATGCGGTGGGCGAGTATCTGACCGAACACATGCTGCAGCTCGGCCGTATCTATTTCATATGGCGCCAATAGGCAACGGTTGGCCGTGGCGAAAAGATCGCCAGGCTGAATGATTTGTTCTGTAATCATGATAGGAAGCCGGAAAAATATGGAGATGTCAAAATATTTGCTCAGTGAGACTCAACAGTGATGCAGCGTACGGTGATTCAATGCCGGCAGGCTATCGCGCAAGCCCGCCTGATACTCAGGATTCATATCCGCAACCACCACGCCCGATCCACTTGGAAGCCGGGCGAGCACGACTCCCCAGGGGTCGACAATCATGCTGTCTCCATGTGTTTCGCGGCCATTGAGATGAC
Source organism: Nitrosospira sp. (assembly GCA_036392275.1). Classification (GTDB taxonomy): domain Bacteria; phylum Pseudomonadota; class Gammaproteobacteria; order Burkholderiales; family Nitrosomonadaceae; genus Nitrosospira. The sequence continues at coordinate 3,261 of DASVYI010000204.1, forward strand.
GGCCGGTCTGGGCGGGCGCCACCACATACGCCAGATTTTCAATGGCGCGGGCACGAATCAATGTTTCCCAGTGTGCCTTTCCAGTGGTCGCGGTAAAAGCAGCAGGAGCGAAAATGATGTCCACCTTCCCCATAGAACGGTAGAGCTCGGGAAAACGCAGGTCGTAACAAATCGACAGACCGATGCGCCCAAACGGCGACTCGAGCGAAACGACGCCGCAACCAGCCTCAATGGTTTCTTCCTCAGCATAGCGTTCATTGCCAAGCTCGAGGCCGAACAAATGTATTTTGTCGTAACGTGCAACCTGTTCACCCTGATCGTCATAAACGAGGCAACTGTTCCGTATCTTGTCGGGCCTCGAGGAGGCCAGCGGCACCGAGCCGCCAACCAGCCAGATACCCAGGCGTCTTGCGGTATCGCTGAGGAATTCCTGTATGGGTCCGGAGTTGTCCAGTTCACGGGCGGCCACCCTATCAGCATCTCTCATTCCCATCAGACAGAAATATTCCGGAAGTGCCGCCAGTTTCGCTCCCTGGGAGACAGCCATATCGAGCAGCCGTTCGGCTTCTTTCAGATTGCTGGAGATATCGGGGCCCGCGGTCATCTGAATGGCAGCGACACGAATGGAGCCATTTACGGCATCATTCCGCGCCTTCGCGGGTAATTCCGCGGCATGATCAATCGAATTGTTCGACATGGTAGTCATTTGGAAGCTTTATCGGCGCAGCATCCGCGCGGATACAGGATTTCGGCCTGCGGAAGAAACCGGTAATCCGAAACAAATGCTGATAAATTTCAAACCAAGTAGACATAGACCTCGCGGTATTCCTTTTTGTTCTCGGCTGCCTATCGACCGCCGCAAGAAACTCCCTTGGGGCCGAAGATTTCGCGCAAATGCCGACTATGGATTATGACGGGTTTTTCCGTACACTGAATCAGGATGTTATTGCTCATGCTCTTCTAGTTCTTGTGCATTCCGGGATGTCTTGGTTACCAACGGATCGGCCCAGGTGCCCGTAATATTATATTCATTGGATGCGGCCGGGTTCTGGTTTTGCAATGTCGTGCTTACAATCATCGAGGCCATACCTACTACCGGGGTAGCCAATCCGAGCGAAGGCGTGACCTTCATTTGCAGGTTTTGCGTCTCCGTTTCCAGATTTATTTCACCTTTCATGATGATCTTTGCAGCAGGCCCTTCGATTTTCAGGTCGTTGGTGACTGCTATGCCATGGGCAATTTTGATATCGCCGGAAATATCGTTAAAGCCGAAGCCCTCGCTGAAAACATCATAAAAATCCAGTGTAATCCTTCTTGGCAACGTTTTTAAGTCAAAAATGCCAAACAGTCTGCCAATCCCCGGTTCAAATTTCGGAAATTGCCCTCGTCTGGCGTTTATCTTGAAGCTGCCGGACAGCGTGGGATAATTTACCGATTGCGGGTTGCCGTACCATGATAATGCCCCTTCAAGCCTGCCGGTGCCGCGTTTGACGCGATCCGGGTGGCCGAGACGTGTAATAAATTTCCCGATGTCATTCGACTCCAGCGTGAGGACAGCCTGCACGCGAGGGGGAGTGGCATGGTTTTGCCATACGCCTTTCACGGCGAGGGAACTATCGGGATTGGATATGTGCAGTTTTTCGATGCGCCAATTTCGTTCCTGGGGGCTGGCTATCAATTCCAGTTGGCCCAAGTGTTTTTCACCGATGGTAAAATTATCTGCCGTCACGTCCAGCGCAGGCAGGTCTTTTTCCAGCTGCCGCGCCTGCATTGCAATGCCTGGCCTAGGAGATACGGCAGGAACCACCAGTCTGTTCAATCGCGCCACGATTCTGCCATTGCCGGACGGATCCCAGATTATATTGCCGTTGATTTCTTCTGCCATGACGCTGGAATACCATGACCCGTCTTCCCTGCCTGCATTCAGCGTAACATCATTGAACCGTCTCCCGAGAAAGTCGAGTGCTCCGATCTCTATGTTGATGCCGTTCAAGCCGGGCGTGGATCCAGCTTCGCTATTGAATTGTCTGAGAAACCCGAGCCAGTAATCCAGGTCGAGCAGCGGTAACACACCACCCACCGTTATACCCGCCTTGTCGGATTTGTCGGATGGAGGCAGAGCCGCTGCGCCGAAGTTTACCAGGCCGCGTTCCGTGTGGTAGCCGTCTGCATCGGTCTGGACACGCTTGAATTTTGCAGTGACCCGCCTGCCAAAGCTCAGGAATACTTCATCCCTCTCGGGACCCATGGCTTTCCGCTCGATACGCAGTGGCACGATATCGGCGGCGAGCTTGGAAAATGGTTCGGGAAAATTCGAGGCAATGCCTTGCAGTGATGATTCGATGGACACATTTGCCAACTTGTCGCGCATGCGGACGGATGCGCGCCAGGCGGTGCCGCCGCGCAAATACCGTGCCCATAGTTGGGTAGAGTCCGTGATCCTGCCGGGAGCCGATTCGTCAAGGTTGTCGAGGTTGATCCTGCCGGCGGCCGAAAGTTGGAAACTCCCGTCCGGCGTGTTAGCGGCATTGATGACTACCGGCCCGCCGAGGAGCCTGCCTGTCAAGTTTTCTATCCGGATTTTCGAATTGTCAAAAGCCAGTGTGCCGTTAACCTTGTTCAGGTCGGGCATGCGCGGGCCGGGATCGATCTGATTGTCGATGAACTGATAATTTCCCGCCAGCCTCGTGTTTGCCGGAGCAAGCAGTGGAATATCGATCTTCAATAATAATCTGCCATTCCCCGTAATTTTCGCACTGCCCGGAACAGCCAGGTCGAAGTTGTTGTCCGTATATTGCGTGGCAATCTTCAGAAATTGCTGGGTCGTGCCACTGGCTTCAACCTGGCCATGCAGCAGTGCATCGGACGCAGCCGCGTCGGTAATCTGTAATTTCGTCCTGGTCAATTGGGTGCCGAGCACTTGGGCTTGCGACGCATCGAATTCCATACGGCTGCCGTGCAAGTGAAAATTTCCTGCGATGTGCTCGATTTTGGGCCAACCCGGAAGATTATCCAGAGTGACTCCCGCGGCCTTCGCTTGCAGCCTGAAAATGGATGCGCCATTATGAGTAAAAGGAAGTTCGGCGAGATTTCCCTTGAGCTGGAGCCGGACATCCGTAAATCTTCCTTCAACGATTGATTTCTGAAGCCACTCGTAACTGGAACCGCCCACTTGAGCCGGGACATGATGCGCCAGGTAGCGTGCATCCACATACGCCAGATGACCAGTCAGGTCGATGGTGCCCGGACCATTCGATCGGCTATGGTAAGTTCCATAAGCCAACCCCGAGGCATGGCTATTGGAAAAAGAAATATTACTGAACTTGAACACAACTGGATTTCCCCCGCCATCGGATAGGCTCCAGCTTGCTTGGCCGGTGAGCGCATTCAGCGTCAGCGGTTCCGGAAACATGTCAGGAAATTCGAGCCTGGCGTTCTGCGAGTTGAGATTCAGCGTACCGCCTTTCTCGGTAATATCCGCATTTCCGCTAATGCCGCTGAATGCGGGCAGATTTATAAACTTTCTCATACCCAGATCGACAAATTTTCCTTTCGCGTTGAAGTGCGAAGGGGATGACCATTCGCCGCTCCAGTGCGCACGCACGGACTGTATTTCTCCGTGGGGAGAAATTTTGCTGATCTGCTCGCGTAAAGGCTCATCGATCGGCAAGTAGCCCGCCAGATCTTCAAGAGTTTTCAAATTCAGTCCGTCGATACTCAATTTTCCGCCGGCTGGCTTTTGCGCATGAGCCGGCGTCAGCTGCAGCAGGAAATCGACCGGCTCCAATTCTCCTTTGCCGCGAACGGCCGTATGCAATTTTTGTGCGAACCATTCGGTCCTTTCTCTCCCGCCATCGATTATTTTTTGCCATCCGGCTCTGCCTTGTAATCGCACGAGGTCCAATACCGGCAAATCTTCCGCCAACTGGGCTTTAACATCTTGCAAGCGCATATCGGCCGTCAGTTTTTTGATGTCTGTTCCGTCCATTCCGGCCCACATACGCAGCGTTCCAATCCCGTCGTGCAATTTGATTTGCTGCGGAAACGGCAACCAGGCCTGCCAGACCGCAATATCGGCCTGATCGATTTTTACATAAAGCCGGCCCCGCCATTGCTCAGGGGCACCGAGTGACACGCCAGTGAAGTCCCCTCTCATATCCATCTGGGCAGCAAGCCCGGCAGGAGGTACGGCGCGTATGCCGAAGCGATGGTGGTTCCCCCGGTTTTCGAGGCGCACGTTGACCAGCAGCTCCAGTTCCGGCGCACGTCGCTTATCATCCTGCCAGAGAACATTGGCATTATGGATCGTGACGCGCCTCTGACGCAGCAGCCAGTCGGAAAAACCGCTGTCGTTCTCAGACAGCTCTGCGTTGAAGGCAAAGCCCGCCACATGAATTACCCCCGCGTTATCGCGGCGCACGATCAGATCGGGTTGTTCGATCTCGATTTCGCGAAAATGAACGTTACCGTGCAATATCGATAGCCAGGAGAGCGTACCCTCCAGGCGGTGCAGCAGCAAAGTCGTATTGCCTTCCTTATCATGGACCTGAATCATGCGCAGCATCATATGGGGACGAAGTCCATCCCAGTCTGCGCTGATTTGTCCTATGGTCACATATTGCCCGGAAGCGCGGCTGATAGCAGAAGCGATGGTTTCCCGGTATCGTTCGATATCGGGCAGTAACCAGTAGCGGAGCGACAGCAGCAGCAGGGAAAAGCATGCCGCAAAGAGAATCAGGGCCCACGCAAACCATCGGACTAGAAACCTGCCTTGGCGAACAACGGGTAAAATTGCTGATAAGTTCAATAAATAATTCCAGTTTTATACTCGGGATGATGTGCTTCTTCCTGTGGCCGGACACGAAGCGCAAATTGGACTTGATGGGGCTAAGGCAAGGGGAGCAAAGTTTGGGGAATCCCAGAGTTTAATGGAATCCTTTGACAAGGCAAGGGCAAGGGCAAGGGCAAGGCGACGGCAAGGCAACGGCGGGTGCTCATGGAATTCCGGGGAATCTGCGCAAAACATTTTTAGATATGGCCCTGCTGTACTTCGTTCCACCCGCGAATGGCGCTGCTCGGGATATAAAGAACCATGGCATGCCGCCGGAATAACGGTGCTCGACATTATTTTAACTCCAAATTCTTGACCATGCATGCCGATACGTCCGCCGAAGCCATCATTCGCTCGATTCTGCCGTTCAGCCGCTACGCGCAGCGTTTGCTGGAGAGTGAACCGGAATTATCGGTTGATTTGAAGCAGAACTTGCATCGTCCTTTGTCCAGGGCGGAACTACAGGGATTTTTAAACACAAATGCCGCCTCCGCAAGTAATGAAGCGGGTGTGAAGGCGCTTTTGCGCAGATTGCGCAAAAAAGTAATGCTGCACGTGGCAACGCGTGATCTGGGGGGGCTGGCAAACCTCGCCGAGGTCATGGCAACCATGACCGATCTGGCTGAAGTCAGCATTGGTTTTGCGCTGGAACACCAGAAGATATGGCTCGGTGATCCGGATCGCTATGGCTCGCCGATCGGTGCCGAAAGCGGGATTCCGCAGGAAATGCTGGTGGTCGCCATGGGCAAGCTTGGTGGTGGCGAACTTAACGTTTCCTCGGATGTTGATCTGATTTTCGTCTATCCGGAAGACGGTGAAACCAGCGGACGCCGGTCCATCGCCAACCATGATTTCTTTGTGCGCCTCGGGCGCAAGCTGATCGCAAGCCTCAACGACGTCACGCCGGACGGGTATGTTTTCCGTGTGGATATGCGGTTGCGCCCCTATGGTGAAAGCGGATCGCTGGTGATGAGCTTTCCCATGCTGGGAGAGTATTTTCTTACGCAGGGACGTGAATGGGAGCGCTATGCCTGGATCAAGGGCCGGGCAATTGCCGGACCGGATGCGCAAGCCCTGGCATTGACGGAAATAACGCGGCCGTTCATATATCGGAAATATCTCGACTACGGTGCCTATGAATCGATGCGCAGCCTCCATTCACAAATCCGGCAGGAAGTCAGGCGCAGGGAGATGCACGAGAATATCAAGCTGGGACCAGGCGGTATCCGTGAGATCGAGTTTATTGCGCAGGTATATCAACTGATCCGGGGTGGACGTGATCCCGAGTTGCGCATTCGTCCCACACTCGCCGTATTACGGCGTTTAGGAGAAAAACGGCAGTTATCGGATAAAGCAGTCGTGGAACTTTCGGATGCTTATTGTTTCCTTCGCAATCTCGAGCATCGCCTGCAGTATCTGGACGATCGGCAAACTCAGACGCTGCCTGAAAATGCCGCGGATCAGGCATTGATAGCAGCCGCCATGGGTTTCGCCGGCTACGGGGATTTTTTGCAACGGCTCGATGGCCATCGCGGCAACGTTACTCGCCACTTCGAACATATTTTTGCCGCTCCGCGAGAGCCCCGGACAGTGAATGCGTTCGCATGGTTGAGTCAGCTGGAATCGCGAAATGAGTGCGACGCCGAAGCCGGGATCGCACAGCTGGTTGCGATGGGATATTCCGATCCGGAAAAAATCACTCGGCGCCTTCAGGGTTTTTACGGCGGCTCGCGATACAGGCAACTGCCCGGATCGAGCAAGAAACGCATTGATGCGCTCGTCCCTGCTCTGATTGAAGCCGCAGCCAAGTTCCCGTCCGCAGATGTTACCTTGGAACGTTTATTGCAACTGCTGGAAAGCGTTAGCCGGCGTGCTGCCTATCTCGCGCTGTTGCGGGAGCATCCGCAAGCGCTGGAACGCGTGGCGAAGCTCGCCAGCACGAGTCAATGGGCCAGCGAATATCTGAGCCGCCATCCCATCTTGCTGGATGAGTTGCTTGACCCCGGCGATTTTCAGAGCATGCCGGATTGGTCCGGGTCCAGGGCAAAGCTTATGAAGCAACTGGATGACGCCGGCGGTTCTGGCGGCGGCGATACCGAGCAGCAAATGGATGTACTGCGGCACTTTCATCATGCTCAGGTATTTCAATTGCTTGCAAAGGATGTGGAAGGGCTGCTGCCACTCGAAACGCTGAGTGACCATCTGACCGAATTGGCTGACCTGATACTTGACAGGGTGCTCCACCTGGCGTGGTCGGGGTTGAGGCGGAAACACCGGGATGAACCGGCTTTTGCCATCATCGGCTACGGGAAGCTTGGTGGAAAGGAATTGGGTTACGCGTCGGATCTCGACATCATTTTTCTTTATGATGATGATCATCCCGATGCACCGGAAACCTATGCGCGATTGAGCCAGCGCATCAATGCCTGGCTGACGACCTACACATCGGCAGGATTGCTGTACGAAACCGATTTACGCCTGCGCCCCAATGGCAGCAGTGGTCTGTTGGTGAGTTCCATCGAAGCGTTCGATCAATATCAGCGAAATCAGGCCTGGGTCTGGGAGCATCAGGCGTTGACACGGGCTCGTTTCGTGGCGGGAGACAGCCATGTAGGAGAAGCTTTCGAGAGAACGCGCATGGATGTGCTCCGTCAGCGGCGCGATTTGCCGAGCCTTAAACACGAGGTTTTGATAATGCGGCAAAAGATGCTGGAAGCCCACCCCAACTCAAGCGGACTATTCGACGTCAAGCACGACCGTGGCGGCATCGTTGACGTGGAATTCGTTGTGCAATATCTGATCCTGGGCCACGCCTGTGATTATCCGGAACTGACAGATAATGCGGGCAACATTGCGTTGTTGAAGCGTTCCGAAAAATTGGGCCTTGTTCACAGTGAAACCGCGGAGCGAGTGCTCAACGCCTACCGGGAATTCCGGCGTGTTCAGCATTGGCTACGGTTGAGCGGGGATTCGGGGTTGACGGGGATCCCTCCGGCAAATAGCAAATCACAAAAATTTGCGCGCATCGAGACGGATCATTTGCGGGACGGCATTAACGCCGTGTTGCAACTATGGGATGAGGTGTTTGGGGCGCAAACGCATCATTGCGCGACTTCCGGGTAAGCTAACAAATTCTGCCGAGCCCCGGACGTCATCTGAACAACGCTCCAGATTGAAATCATCCGGCGGTCCCGGCAGTCTATCGGACTCGGAGGAAATCACTACCAGATAAAAGCGCCCCGTCCGTTTTTTCATTGATATGGGGTATCGGGCTCCCAGGCGGTCAGGACAGCGTCGGACAACGTTTCGTTTTTCATGCCAAAATGCGCTAGAATGAACGGTTTAATTTTTCTTTCCGGGGTTTTCTAAATGTCAATGGCTGACCGCGACGGCGTCATCTGGAGCGATGGGAAAATAATTCCGTGGCGTAATGCGACCACCCATGTGCTTACCCATACTCTGCACTATGGATTGGGGGTTTTTGAAGGGTTGCGTGCATACCAGACGCCGCGGGGTCCCGCGATTTTCCGCCTTCAGGATCATACCAACCGCTTGTTCAATTCGGCGCATATTTTCATGATGAAAATGCCTTATGACAGAGACACGCTGATGCAGGCGCAATGCGATATGGTCAGGCTGAACAATCTCGACTCCGGTTACATTCGGCCGCTTGTATTTTATGGCTCCGAAGCCATGGGTATTTCGGCAACGACGCTTTCGGTGCATGTGGCAATTGCAGCCTGGCCATGGGGTGCCTATCTGGGGCCGGAAGGACTCGAAAAGGGAATTCGCGTCAAGACATCGTCATTCTCGCGCCATCATGTCAATGTCAATATGTGTCGCGCCAAATCGGTCACTACTTATGCTAATTCAATTCTGGCGCATCAGGAGGTCGCTCATGACGGCTATGATGAAGCGCTGCTGCTGGATGTCGACGGGTATGTGGCAGAAGGCGCAGGCGAAAATATATTCATCATCAAGCGTGGCAAGCTCTATACGCCAGACATGACCTCCTGCCTGGAGGGGATTACCCGTGCTTCCATCATAGAACTCGCGGAAGAGATTGGAATCCCGGTGATCGAGAAGCGGATCACGCGTGACGAGGTTTATTGTGCTGACGAAGCTTTTTTCACCGGTACCGCGGCGGAGGTGACACCGATTCGCGAGCTTGACAACCGCAGCATCGGCAGCGGTAAGCGCGGTCCGATTACCGCCAAGCTGCAAGCCATGTTTTTTGACTGTGTGAACGGCAAGACTGAGAAACATGCCTCCTGGCTTACTTACGTCTGATACGTCTGATTACGTCTCATCCGAGGATATATTCGAGGGAAAAGCCGATGCAAAAACAAGCTGCCGATAATAAAAGCCGCCAAATCGAAGTCAGCATGGATGATTTACCACTGCACTGCCCCATGCCATCGATGTTGTTGTGGAATTCGCACCCTAAAGTCTATCTGCCTATAGAAAATACGGGAGAAGCGATGTGCCCATACTGCGGGACGCGCTACGTACTCAAGGGTGGCGCAATAGCCGGGCATCATTGACATCTTCTAAACTATTCTCACCCTTTCCATGCGGAACCTGCCAAAGGAAATTTTCAAGGCCTATGACATCAGGGGCATTTTTGGAAAAACCCTGACCGCTGAAATCGTCGAAGCCATTGGCCATGCAATCGGGACTGAAGCACGGACGCGGGGGCTCGCATCGGTTGCGATTGGGCGTGACGGCCGGTTATCCGGTCCAGAATTGGCGCCTGCACTGGCGAGAGGTTTGCAAAAAAGCGGCATTGAAGTGATAGATGTCGGCGTTGTTGCCACACCTATGCTCTACTTTGCAGCGCATACACTATGTGATTACTCCGGCGTAATGGTTACAGGCAGCCATAATCCGCCGGATTATAACGGCCTGAAAATGGTGCTGGGCGGTGAAACGCTTGCGGCGGAGGCGATCCAGAGCTTGCGTCTGCGTCTCGAAAATAATGATCTTGTGCATGGCCACGGTAGCTATCGCCAGCACGACATTGCCGAAACATACCTCCAGCGCATAGCCGGCGATATCAAGCTGGCGCGTCCAATGAAGATCGCCGTTGATTGTGGTAACGGCGTTGCCGGGTTTTATGCGCCGGCGTTATATCGCAGACTGGGATGCGAGGTGCTCGAGCTGTACTGCGAAGTCGATGGCACTTTTCCCCATCACCATCCGGATCCGTCCGTACCTGAAAACCTGCAGGACCTGATCCAAACGCTGAAAACGACGGATGCCGAAATCGGGCTGGCTTTTGACGGCGATGGTGATCGCGTGGGCGTGGTTACCAAGGATGGCACGATTATTTATCCCGATCGCCAGTTGATGCTCTTCGCTGCCGATGTATTGTCCAGAAATCCAGGAGGCCGGATAATTTTCGATGTGAAGTGTACGCGCAATCTGGCGCCATGGATCGAGCAGCACGGCGGCGAACCCATCATGTGGAAAACCGGACATTCGTTCATCAAAGGCAAATTGAAGGAAACCAACGCCTTGCTGGCTGGCGAGATGAGCGGGCATATCTTTTTCAAGGAACGCTGGTATGGGTTCGATGACGGGCTCTATGCCGGTGCGCGCCTGCTGGAACTTCTCAGCCATCAGACTGATATCGATGCTGTGCTGCATGCCATTCCCGATGCAATCAGCACCCCGGAGCTTCAGATCAGATTGAAAGAAGGCGAGAATTACGCACTTATCGCACAGTTACAGAAAACCGCCCATTTTGACAATCCCGAGCGCATCATCACCACCGACGGACTGAGGGTGGAATATAAGGATGGTTTCGGGCTCGCCCGCTCATCCAATACCATGCCCGTGATCGTGCTACGGTTCGAGGCAGACAATGAAGCAGCGTTGAAGCATATACAGAAGGATTTCGGCAGAGTTATCCTGCAGGCCAAACCGGATGCGATTCTGCCCTATTAAGATACCTCTCGACCGCGAGGAATTTAAGGATTGGGAGGATCCGAGGCTGCAGTCCCGGCAGAGGCGGACGGCGGTCTGCCAATGACTTAACTTGGAATATGGTGAAATTGGAAGGAAATATCAAAACGCGTGTTTTGTTTGTTTGCATGGGCAACATTTGCCGCTCACCCACTGCAGAGGCCGTGTTCCGGCATCAGGTCCAGGCCGCGGGTCTTGAGGAAGAAATCCACATCGATTCAGCGGGCACACATGACTATCACATTGGCGCGCCCCCCGATGAAAGGGCACAGAGAGCGGCAACGAGGCGAGGCTATGACACAAAACAGCTGCGTGCCCGGCGCGTGCATGAAAAGGATTTTGAGGTATTCCATTACATACTGGCGATGGATAGGGCGAACCTCGCGATACTGCAAAGGGAATGTCCGCCCCAATACAGCCATAAGCTTGGCTTGTTTATGCGTCACAGTAAAAGGTTTTCGGATGGAATCCAGGAAGTACCCGATCCTTATTTTGGAGGACAGCAGGGCTTCGAGCATGTGTTGAATCTGGTGGAAGAGGCCGGGAAAGGGTTGTTGAGCCGGATTCAGGATGAGAGGCAGCGATTCATTAACAGCGAAACGGCGGACGGGTAAAATCAGGACGGATGAGTTAGCAAAGCGGGGTCAGTGACCCCGCTTTGTTTTTTCCAGGAGCAGTTTACTTACTTATGCGTTTCGATCTGCACCATTGGCTCCTCATGCACCGCCATCGATACAGGCGCAGGCCGTTTACGCCGCCGCTGCGGCAGCGTTGATTCTGCTCCGGCCTCGGCTTCACCGGATTTAATTTTTTCGGGAATGGTCTCGACCATTACCAGTCCATTTGCAACCAGGTCCGGTACCTCTATTACCTGTGAGGGCTGAGGTTGCCCGGCGTTCTGAACGTTCTGGTGCTCATTTGCGGGCATTAAATCAATTGCTTCCGTCTCTGTTCCCGAGACCGCGGCATGCGCGATTGCCATTGCTGTGGGGATAGAGGGGGAAGTCGATTCTTCAGGGGTTGCTTCCTCAATAAGTAAATGAGGTAAATGAGCGGGTGGTTGAGCA
>DASVYI010000205.1:0-2315 GCA_036392275.1 Nitrosospira sp.
ACCGCGTGGAGGAGGTTCGCGAAGAGCGGCTGCTGCTAACGTTTGCCAAGGAGTTTACCCATTTTTTCGCGCTGATCCTGTGGCTCGCGGCCGCATTGGCTTTCGTCGCGGAATGGAACGACCCGGGTCAGGGCATGGCCACGCTGGGCTACGCCATCGTCGGCGTGATCGTAATCAACGGGTTGTTTTCGTTCTGGCAGCAATACCATGCGCGCGAAGCGGTGGCCGCGCTGCGCAGCCTGCTGCCCCAGCAGGTGAAAGCGATGCGTGACGGGGTTATCAAGCAAACACCGGCATCGGAACTGGTGCCCGGAGATATCATTCTGCTGGCGGATGGCGATGCGGTTCCGGCGGATTGCCGCCTGGTCGAAGCCTTCGGCGTGCGCGTCAACAATGCCACCATTACCGGGGAACCGTTGCCTCAGGCACGCGGTTCGGAACCCTCCCGCGAAGAGGAGGTGCAGAACAGCCGCAATGTGTTGCTCGCCGGTACCACCCAGGTATCGGGCGAAGCGAGGGCGCTGGTTTACGCCACGGGCATGCACACCGAATTCGGCAAGCTCGCGCATTTAACCCAGGCGACACGCGCAGCCCCGTCACCACTGAAACTCGAGATCGTCCGCCTCAGCCGCTTCATCGCGTTGCTGTCCGTGCTCATCGGTACGATATTCTTCCTGGTCGGCATGTGGCTGGGTTTGCCCTTCTGGCAGAGCTTTATCTTTGCCATCGGGATCATCATTGCCAATGTCCCCGAAGGGTTGCTGCCCACGGTGACTCTGGCACTGGCCATGGCGACCCAGCGCATGGCAAAAAGAAATATCCTGATACGTCACCTTCCCGCAGTCGAAACACTGGGGTCCACCACGGTAATCTGTACCGATAAAACAGGCACCCTGACACGGAATCGCATGACAGTGGAAAAGGTGTTTTCGTCCGGAACATTTTATCCTCCGGCCGATGCCGCGCGGTTGCAGGGCAATCCATTGTTTGACGTGGCGATGTATTGCCACAACCTGAAGCAAGGCGAGCAGAAGAAGAAGCCGGTCCTGCTTGGCGACCCGATGGAAATTGCGTTGTTCGAGCTGGCGCGTACAACAATCACAGCCGAGCCCGGCTACAAGCGTATTGACGAAATTCCCTTCGATACCGACCGCAAGCGCCTTTCCATCCTATACCAGACACCCGGCGGCAATGTGCTGTATTGCAAGGGCGCGCTGGAAACCGTGCTGCCGTTATGCACCGGCGTTCATGTCAACGGCGAAACACGGACTCTGGACGATACAAACCGGCAACATCTGGCTGAGGCCGAGGAAAGTATGGCGGAGCAGGGGCTTCGCGTACTGGCCCTGTCTTATCGCCAGATTGATCCGGGCACGGCGCGTGAACATCTGGAGGAAGGGCTGACGCTATGCGGACTGGTTGGGATAGAAGACCCGCCCCGGACGGAGGTTCCCGCGGCAATTGCCCGTTGCCGCGAGGCAGGCATCAAGGTGATCATGGTAACGGGAGACCACCCCCGTACCGCGCAGGCCATTGCCCTTCAGATCGGGCTGGCGCGGAATCCGCTCGTCATTGGCGGCGATGAACTGCGGCGCATGTCGCCAATCCAGCTTCAATTGGCGCTGGATGCGGAGGAGGTCATTTTCGCCAGGGTAGGCGCGGATCAGAAAATTGGCATTGTACAGGCGCTGAAGAAAAAGGGCGAAATCGTGGCGGTGACCGGGGATGGGGTCAACGATGCGCCAGCGCTAAGGGCAGCGGACGTCGGGATCAGTATGGGTATTTCCGGCACGGACGTTGCCAAGGAATCCGCCGACATCATCCTGCTCGATGACAATTTCGCCAGTATTGTCGCGGCAATCGAGGAAGGCCGCACGGTATTCGAGAACATCCGTAAATTCATGACCTATATTTTTACCTCACTCGTTCCCGAACTCGTTCCATATCTGGCGTTCGCCCTGTTTAAAATCCCGTTGCCGCTCACTGTCGTGCAAATCCTCGCGGTCGATCTCGGCACCAATATGCTGCCGGCGCTAGCGCTGGGTGCCGAGGCACCTCATGGTGACGTGATGCAGAAACCGCCGCGCGCGCGCAGCGAGCGGCTGCTGAGCTGGCCGCTCCTGTTCCGCGCTTATCTCTTTCTGGGCTTGCTGGAAGCGGTGGCGGCGATGGCCGCATTCTTTTACGTACTGCACGGCGGCGGCTGGCACTACGGGCAGCCGCTGGCCGCTGGCAGCACACTTTACCTGCAGGCCACTACCGCGTGTCTGTCAACCATCATCGTGATGCAGGTGATGAATGTATTTCTTTGCCGT
>DASVYI010000206.1:0-4091 GCA_036392275.1 Nitrosospira sp.
ACCGTAGACGGAGGAGTTGAATACCATCCCGACATGTGTTCCGGAAACTGAAAAGTCCGATTCGGGACAGTCTGTCTTGCAATATCGCCAGTCAACGACTCCGTCCCCCTCGCTGTATACAGCGGTTTCTGTTACCGACGCGGGCATGGCGTGCCGCAACGAATTCAGGAAATCGCAAGTGCAGTGCCCGGTGTAGCAGTCCGGAAGTACGTCTTTGCCATGTTTTGCACGGATACGCCGTCGGACCATTTCAGCCGCATGCAAAATGCTGCGGTGGGCCACTGTACCGCGGAATGGCGCACCCAAGGTGATCACCGAAGCAACATCGGATGGCCGTTGCGCGGCCATAGCTCGAGCGATAATCCCACCCAGACTGTGACCGAGGAGATGGACTTTGCGCCCGGATTCAGACAGCGCCTTCTCGATGGTCGCATTCAGTTGTTGTTTGATCAGGAGGTTCGGGCACTCGGTGTTGAACCCTATGCCGGAAAAGAACGGTTTGTATCCAATTCTCGCCAGCCATTGATGCAAGGGCGCCAAATAAGCATCCGGGCAAAGGAAAGCAGGTATAAGAATCACCGCGGCACCATCACCGTGCGGTATTCCCAGACCGTAATACAAGGGCGCGGCATGCAGCAGAACTAACTCGGCCGCAAACAATACTTCGCCCAAAATAGGAACGTTCGCTTCTTGATATTCCTGAGTGCGGATAGGGGAACCGCTCTCCCTTGGTACCACGTGGGTTCTTCTCATCGTAGAGTTGTCTCACTCTACGTGAGAAACCGATCTTTCACAATGAGGTTTCTCCCAAATCTCCCCACACGTAAACCTTAGATCGCCGTTGACAAGCAGGTATGTACGGGTCACGATTCACTGAGGGCCGAGCTGATGGTGGTCACTGTAAAGCCCGCGCAATTGAACCCAAAGACCTTGCAAGCATTTGCTGCTTACATTCACAACGCTGAAAAGGAGATGGGGCCGAGTCTGCACGGGAATGGGTCATTCCTTTGGTGCGATCAGCCACCACAGCGAGCTCAGGTTATTGATCAGGGGCAAGTGGTGGCGCAATTTTGGTCTGGCGAAGCCCCGGTCAAAGTACCGAAAGGTTTGATCCACGACTGGATCGCAGCGGTGTTCATTCCTGATGCCAGTATCCAAGAGCTTCTTGCAGTGATGCAGGAATACGATAAGCACAAGAGCACGTACAAACCTGAAGTAATCGATTCCAAACTCATCAGGCGTGACGGTAATGATTTCCTGGTCTATTTGCGGCTTTTAAAAAAGAAAGTCATCACTGTGGTCCTCGACACTGACCATGAGGTGCATTATGGGCCGGTGGATAAGATGCGCTGGGAATGCCGCTCGCGCACAACCAGGATTGCTGAAGTGGAAAATGCCGGAAGCCCGGACGAGCGACTCTCGGAGCCTGACACCGGTTACGGATTCCTATGGCGTCTGTATTCGTACTGGCGCTTCGAGGAACGTAATGCTGGTGTAGTCGTCGAATGCCGGGCTGTCTCGTTAACGCGTGACGTGCCATTTGGACTGGGATGGGCCATTGAACCAATCATCGAAAAACTCCCCAAGGAATCTCTCATCAACACCCTCGAAGCAACGCGTCAGGCGCTCCAAGCCAGGGTGGGATAGCTCCTGTTTCCGCCACCGGCAATCGAAGCTTTGTGCTCGTGTTCTATAATCCCGGCGCGCCGCCCGGCTGCGTTCACTGGACGAAACAAGGCGAATCAGAAATAAATGCTCACCATTCCCGATAATTTGAATGCTGCCTGCTATTTCATCGATCAGAACGTGGACGCCGGAAGAGCGCAGAATGTAGCGATCGAGTCTGGTGAACAGAAGCTCACGTACGAACAACTCCTGCAGCGTAGTAACCGCTTAGGCAACGCTCTTAGAGCCCTCGGCGTCCAGCCCGAAGAACGCGTCTGCCTGATACTTCAGGATAGCCCGGAATTTCTCTACTCCTTCTTTGGCGCTATAAAGATAGGCGCTGTTCCAGTGCCTCTTAATACCTTTCTGCGTCCCCATGAATATGAGTACATGCTCTCAGACATGCGGGCCCGCGTCGTAATTGTTTCGCAGGAGTTGGCAGGACCGCTTTACCGAAGCTTTCAAGGTCTTACCTGCGTCGTTGTTGGAACCGAGGAAGGTGATCATCTGAGTTTCGATGACGTGTGCAGCAAAGCATCCGCAGAGCTTGCGGCTTATCCAACCAGCAAGGATCATGCGGCATTCTGGTTGTACTCATCGGGAAGTACCGGGTCACCCAAAGGCTGTGTGCATCTGCATCATGACATGCTTTTCCCCACCGAGTTTTACGCCAGGAACATTCTGCACATACGCGAAACGGATCGCTGTTACAGCGTGGCAAAGTTATTCTTCGCGTATGGGTTGGGCAATGCCGGCTACTTTCCGCTGTCCGTTGGGGCAGCTACCATTCTGTCCGCGCCGCGGCCAACTCCCGAACGCGTTTACGCTAACATTGAACGGTACCGGCCGACTCTCTTCTTTTCCGTTCCCAGTAACTATGCAGCCTTGCTGGCGCATACTAGAGTAGGGCGGGACTTTGACCTTTCCAGCATTCGTCACGCGATCTCGGCAGGCGAGCCTTTGCCTCCCGCCCTCTTCCACAGGTTCAAGGACCGCTTCGGAATTGAGATCCTGGACGCCTTAGGCTCAACCGAAATGCTGCATATGGTTGTTTCCAATTATCCCGGCGCTGTGAAACCGGGATCGAGCGGCCGGGTTATTCCCGGCTATGAAGCGCGAATTGTGGACGAAAGCAACCAGGACGTCCCTGCGGGTGAGATCGGAAACTTGCTTGTCAAATGTGATGCCACCTGCGCCGGCTATTGGAATCAGCACGAGAAAACAAAAGACGCGTTCGTTGGAGACTGGTTTCGTACCGGAGACAAGTACTACCAGGATTCCGATGGCTTTTTCTGGTACGCCGGTCGTGCCGATGATTTGTTCAAGGTCAATGGCCAATGGGTAAGTCCAACCGAAGTGGAGGCAGCTCTGATTTTGCATCCCTCGGTTATGGAGGCCGCAGTCGTCGCTCGCCAAGATGGCGAGGGCTTGCCCAAGCCCGCCGCTTACGTTGTCGTCTGTTCGGAATTTTCGCCCACATCCAGCCTTGCCGTCGAATTACAAAAATGGGTTGCAGAAAAGCTGACATGGCATAAGAGTCCGCGCTGGATTGAATTTCTTGATGAGCTACCCAAGACTGCCACCGGCAAATTGCAGCGATTCAAGCTGCGGGAGCGACCTGGCGGCCCACCGAACCTCAGTGCCGGAGGAAGGATTGGATAAAGTGTCGGTAGCGGCCTTTTTAACAGCCGCCCCCGTACCATCCGGTCCTGGCAAGGAAGTCTAGGGCGACGACGCTTTAGGGAGCTTTTTTCGCCCGGATGTCCGGATCCGGGGGGGCCCCCGCCTGTGTGACGGCCGTCACATCCTCGTGTGAGTCTGCACACAGCCACCCCATTCGTGTCTCACCGATACTCAGTGACATCAATTTGAGGGTTTTGGGGTACAGGCGAAAGCCTACAACTTATAACAAGGAGGCGACGAGATGCGCTCTCGCCCAAGGACTTATGCGGTCGTTTTATGCCTGTTGACGTTGATCCTGTTATCTACCAGCAGTTATGCGATACCTGCCTTTTCGCGTCAGTACGGCACTTCGTGCAGCACTTGTCATCTGGATTTCCCCAAACTGAACGATTTCGGCAAAGCCTTTAAGGACGCCGGATTCAAGTTTCCAAAAGATGACGAAACCTTCATCAAGATCCCGCCCGTGATGCTGGGTGCCCCGGCGCAAAAAGAGCTGTGGCCGCATTCCATATGGCCGGGAACCATTCCGGGACTCCCGCAGATTGGGTTGCGGATGAATACCTTTTTCCAGGTTTATGGGAAGAACCGCAATGCGTTCTACAGCCAATTACCGCCGGGCACCCCCATGATCCCGCATACCGATTTCCAGCCGGGGCTATTCAGCATTTTCACGGCCGGGAATTTCGGCAGCGATATCGCTTTCTGGGTCGATGACGACTTCAGCGTCGGCGGAGCCAACGCAA
>DASVYI010000207.1:0-3043 GCA_036392275.1 Nitrosospira sp.
GGATCGCCGCATCGTTCGATAACCTTGGAGCCGTAACGATGAGCACAACGATAAAGACCGTCAACATCAAACTGAAGCGCGCGTATGACCCGCCCGAACCAGCCGATGGCATCCGGATACTGGTTGACAGACTATGGCCGCGCGGAGTCAAAAAAGTGGATGCGGCTATAGATCAATGGATGAAAGATATCGCGCCCAGTGCCGATTTGCGAAACTGGTTTGGTCATGATCCCGTGCGTTGGGAAGAATTTTGCGAACGCTATGCCGCGGAACTGGGTCAGCATCCGGAGCAACTCGAGCAGTTGCGCGAATTGGCGCGTAAGGGTCCGATCACGCTTGTGTATTCTGCGCGTGACGAAGCGCACAACGATGCCGTCGCGCTCAGAGCTTTTATTCTGGGACGCAAGAAAGAAACCCGGTAATAGTGATGGCGTGAATAAAGCATAATAATCAGCATTTGATGCAGGTCGGGCTCTGCCCGGCAATCAAAATCTTGTCGGGCAGAACCCGACCTACAGAATTAACTCGCCGATTAATTAGCCATGTTGGGCGCCCGTTTTCTGATACTCATCATTTTGAGATAGACGATGATGTCATCGGCTACCTTGTCCCGGTCAGGAATCTCTTGACCGAGCGCGGGCATGGCTGTGTTGTAGCGGATACTTTGCGGCTGCTCGATCCAGCGTTTCAGATATTCGGGCTTGATGTATTCGGTTACGCTTGCGGGATAGTTGAGTTCCGGCGCCTTGCCGCCGCCCTCGCCGTTGATGGTATGGCATGCCACGCAATACTTGCGAAAATGCACAAATCCGCGATGAACCTGTTCCGACGCTCCCCGAGGTGGTGTCATACCGGGAAACGGGGTCTCGAACTTGAGTTCGACGCTTTTTATCTGGTAGGGCATATCCGATGCGCCGGATTCGAGCAGCGCCTTGGAACGAAGGTTGTCCCAGATGAGGTAGAGGGGTCCAAGCGGTACGATCTCGTTATTCTGTAGCGTATTGGTCATTGTGAATGGTCCGCCATCATCGTATGCGAAAGCCAGATAGGCGTCGTAAGCGAGAAATTTCGCGACAGGGATACTGGGCTGGTACCCGTCGATGGAAGTGAATACGATCTCCTGCGCTTTTTCCCAATTCTTGCCGAATACCTTGTCAAATACCGGCCTGGCTGGAACGGCACGGTAAACGCGTTCTTTTTTCTCGTGCGCCTCAAAAACCTTTAGCGAGACACCCGGCGCGATGGCGCGAATGTCATCCACCGACAGCGTCTGGATGACCTGACCCTCGTCTCTGAAGTCGATTCGGCTCGGGTTTTGCGCGAACGCCGGTGTGGGCGAAAGCGTGTGTGCGAGAAACACACCCAGCATGAGCAGGAGATGGCGCAAGACCCCGGTAACGTTCAATTCTTTCACGGGTTTTCGGGTTTGTGTAGAGCGCATCATTCCAACTCCAGGAGTTCCTCGGCAACCGCTATCCGAGGTTTTGGCCGATCCAGGTAGTACCCCTGGACCATATCGACACCCAGGCTTCGCACCATTTCCAGTGTGGCGGCATCTTCGACAAACTCCGCAACCGTGGTTTTGCCAAGCCCGCGAGCGACCTCAACCATGGCCTTCACGAAAATCTGATTGTCGCGATTATCAGGGAGATCGCGTATGAATAAACCATCGATTTTGAGTATCTCTACGTTGAGGTATTTCAGATAGCCAAAAGTGGAAAAGCCGCTGCCGAAATCATCCAGGCAAACCCGGCAGCCCGTCTGGCGTATAGCTTCAATGAACCGTTGTGCATCCTGAATGTCGGAAACCGCCGCCGTCTCTGTCAGCTCGATAATCAGGCGATTGGCGTTTACGTTCCATTCACTTAGTTGATTGTGAATGAATTGGGGTAGCGCCGGTTCATCAAAACTACGTCCCGATATGTTAACTGCCAAGGGTGGCAGACGGGGATCGCGGCTTAGCAATTCGATACTTTGCTTTATGACCCAGCGGTCGATATTCAGAATCTGCTTGTTTTTCTCCGCGACCGGAATGAATTGTCCGGGCATGATCAAGTTGTCCGGATCGCCGGGGTCGCGCATCCGGATGAGCACTTCCAGATGGCTCAGAGTTTTTTTACCGGCCTGAAATACTCCCTGAAAATGCAGCTCAAAAAGATTCCTTTCAAGCGCCTGTCCAATACGGTTGTACCAGGACATGCGATGTACCATCGCCCGGGAAGAATCGCGAGATGGATCATATATCGTCCAGGTGTTTTTACCCAGGTTTTTGGCTTGATACATGGCTGCATCCGCATGGGCCACGAGGTCTTCGGCATTCTCACCGTGTTCGGGAAAGATGGCGACGCCTACGCTGCTCGTAAGATGCACGCTGGTATCGCGCAATTGCAGAGGGATCGATGCAATTGCGTCAACAATACGGGCAGGCAGAGCGCTGATATCCACACTCTGGTGGATCACGCTCAGAATCGCGAACTCATCACCGCCCAGGCGCGCGAACATCTCGATATGACGAAGGATACTCGAGATCTCCCCGGCGGCTCGCACCAACACCATGTCACCGGCTCGATGCCCAAAGGTATCGTTGATGTACTTGAAATCGTCAAGGTCGAAGTAGAGCAACGCAAACCGGGTCTGGTTTCGAATCGATGACGCGATCAAATTTTCCAGCTGTTGCTGGAAACGATGCCGATTGTATAACCCGGTGAGTGGATCCCTTTCCGCCATATAAACCAGTTGTTGAGCGACCTGCCGCTCATTCGTAACGTCTTCGTAGATCCACAACTGCCCCAGACTGTGCCCTTCAGCATCGGTTACCGAATGTGATATCCGGGTAAGCGTTCGCCCATTGCTCAAATCGAGTTCAAGCCGTTCACCGTTTTTTGCCGCAAGCGTGTCTATTAACGCCTGAGCCGGCCGGGTCGAGCATCCCACCGATTGCTCCAGCATCGCTCTGGTTGGCGCGCCCGCGAGGACCGTTTGTTCATTGATGCTCAGCATTTTTAAAAAAGCGGGATTTACGTATTCCACACGGTGCTCGTTG
>DASVYI010000208.1:0-2011 GCA_036392275.1 Nitrosospira sp.
CCATCCCGCCGATGGCTGCGGCAACCGGCAAGGCCCCCGATCTTACGCTGGCAAGGCGGCCGACTGTAAATTCGCGCTTGATTTCCAGTCCCACGACCAGGAAGAAGATCGTGAGCAGCCCGTCGTTGATCCAATGAAGCAGGGACATCCTGAACCCGGCTTCACCGAGTGAAACGCCCAGATGCTGCTCCCATAGCGCCACGAAGCTGGTGCCAAGACCGGAATTTGTCAACGCCACCGCAAGAATCGTCGCCAGCAGGAGCAGCACACCCGCCGAAGGTGCCCAGCCGGCGAAGTCGCGCGCGACGTTCTGCAATCTATAACCCGGAGCACCGAGCATCGCATCGGCGAAAGAGCTCTCATCCCATGGACCATCGTAGCGGCGGCCATTGATGAAGAAGGTCGGCGTGACCAAAGCGTGGCTGGCTTGGGCGCTCCTTACGTCGGCCTGGACGCGCGCTCTGGCACGCTCGTCGGCTTTCCCGGCCTTACCGGCATCTGGCAGGGGCATCCCCAGATCGTGGGCAACCGCAATCAAATCGTCCTCTGTCAACGTCTCCGAACGTGTCATCAACGCGATGTGGGCGTCCCAGAAGCTTTTGGCTCCTATCGCGTGCTCCACCAGCTCGGCTGCCCGGAGAGCGATGTCGTTTCCAGTCAGCGGGTAGTGCCGGAAAACATACCGAAGACGATCGCCCAGCTGATCACGAACCTGAGCAATTCTCTCATTGGCAGCGCGGCAATACGGGCATGCGTAGCTGCCGTACTCCACTAGCGTTATTTCAGCGTTTGCTGGCCCGAGCGTATGGTCGTAGCTGTTATCGACCGGGCGATCGAGGTTTCTGCTTAGTTTCCCCTGCGACACGGAAGGGCCCCACCCTGGTTTGGCGTTTTTATCTCATCCAATGCGCACATTGACAGGCGGCCGAGCACATCAGTGATATTGGGAATGGGACCATTTGAATGGATTCATTGTGCGGGCTTCATGTTGTCTGGAAAAAACCCAGGGGAACCCGATCAGCGTAGTGCCCCGACCATCCTTCTGCGCTGGTCATGGCGCTCGATGGCTGGGCGCGCCTAGCCCGAAAAATGCTGTCGCATGTTCCGTTGCCGCACGAGGCCAAGGCAAAAGCCGCCATCGCCATCGTCAGCCGTCATCAATTTTTTTGAACGCGCGTAGACCGCCAATCATCGAGTGAAGGACGCTGGAGAAGATCACTTCGTCGATTTTCCGCATCTTGAGCGTCTGATTGAAAAATCCCTGACGGTGGATGCTCAAAGCGGCTTCTGCCCGCTGATGACTCGAAGAAGAATGACGACGATGGCGATTACCAGAAGAACGTGTATAAAGCCGCCCATCGTGTAAGAACTTACCAATCCGAGCAGCCACAAAATGATCAGAACGACAGCGATTGTGTAGAGCATGATATTTTCTCTCTATCGCAGATTTATCGATGAGCGTCTCCGACTGGCGTAAGATTGCAGTGAGTAATACCGCAATCAGTGTTTAGATTCACTGCCACATCTTCGATCGCTTTGCAGCTTGATTCTCTCCCTCCCTCCTCGCCCAGGCCTTGCGGCCACTTCCGTGGCCGATCCCGGCTGAGTCATTTGTCGTGCACGGTATGCTGTCCCGCTTTAGTGTGACTTTGGCGGATATTCCTTTCCCTGTTTTTTCTCCCAATCGGAAATTTGTTTTTCCGCCTCTTCCTTGCTGATCCCGTATGATTCCTGAATCTTTCCCGCAAGCTGTTCTCGTTTGCCCTCGATTTTATCGAGATGATCGTCGGTCAGCTTGCCCCACTGTTCCTTGACCTTGCCTTTGAATTGTTTCCAGTTGCCTTCGATTTGATCCCAGTTCATTTTGAACCTCCATACATTAATATGTTTATCAAGTAACCCGGTAGTTTCCAAGCTATCTGCGCGTTACTTCCTGCGCATTATTTCTTCATTTCTTTATACTCATTTCATTGATGACGTTCTTGACACCCTCGACTCCCTTCGCAACTTC
>DASVYI010000209.1:0-3890 GCA_036392275.1 Nitrosospira sp.
AAATGAAAAACGAGCGGTCAACTGCCAGTTTTAGGTTTAAATATTTGCTGGCTTTGCTTGCGGCCGCGGTTTGCGCCTGCAGCGGTAATCCATGGAACGATCCCTATCCCGCCGCCGACGCGGGAAAAAACGTTCTGTACAGCGCTTTTGCCGAACGTCCAAAACATCTGGATCCGGTGCAGTCCTACAGTTCCAATGAGATCCAGTTTACAGCGCAGATTTATGAACCGCCATTGCAATATCATTACCTGAAACGCCCGTATGAATTGATTCCCCTGGCGGCAGCGAAACTCCCGGAGGCGCAATATTTCAACCATGAGGGAACCCGTCTGCCCGACATGGCGGATGCCGCGCAGATTGCTTATACGATATATGAGATATCCATCAAGCCGGGCATCCGTTACCAGCCTCATCCGGCCTTTGCCAGGGATGAGCAGGGCGAATTTCTTTATCATCGACTGTCCGCGAAAGAACTGGCCGGAATCTATAAACTGAGCGATTTTCCCCGGACCGGCTCACGCGAACTGACGGCGGAAGATTATGTGTTCCAGATCAAGCGGCTGGCGCATCCTCGTTTGCATTCACCGATTTTTGGTTTGATGTCGGACTATATCGCCGGACTCGAGGAGTATTCAATCCTGCTCCAGACCACTGTCGTGGGACAACTCCGCGAAAATGAAGAAGCTTATCTGGATTTGAACAAATATCCTCTGGAGGGTGCGGAGGTCGTGGATTCACACACCTACCGGATCAGGATAAAAGGCAAATACCCTCAGTTCATGTATTGGCTGGCCATGCCTTTTTTCGCGCCCATCCCATGGGAAGTCGAACGTTTTTACAGCCAGAAGGGGTTGTCCCAAAAAAACATCAATCTCGATTGGTATCCCGTAGGCACAGGACCCTACATGCTTACCGAGAACAATCCCAATCGTGCCATGGTACTTGAAAAGAATCCCAATTTTCATGGCGAGAATTATCCATCCGAAGGGATGCCCAGTGACGTAAAGAGGGGTTTTCTGGATGATGCCGGAGAACCCCTGCCGTTCATCGAAAAGGTCATATTCAGCCGCGAAAGGGAAAGCATTCCACGCTGGAACAAATTTCTCCAGGGTTATTACGATGCTTCGAGCATTGGTTCCGACAGCTTCGATCAGGCGGTGCAACTGACCGGTCAAGGCGAGGCAACAGTGACCGAGGCGATGCGGGAACAGGGTATCCGGTTGGAAACGGCGGTGGCGGCTTCCACGAATTACGTGGGGTTCAATATGCTGGACCCGGTGGTGGGCGGTACCGGCAAGCATGGGCGTGAGTCTGCCAGAAAGTTGCGTCAGGCCATTTCGATAGCGGTGGACTACGAAGAGTATGTCTCGATATTTGCCAACGGTCGCGGTCTGCCGGCACAGGGACCCATTCCGCCGGGAATCTTCGGCCATCGCGAAGGCAAGGAAGGTTTTAACCCGGTGGTATACGACTGGATAAACGGACGGCCACGGCGCAAGCCGATCGAGGTTGCCAAAACGTTATTGGCCGAGGCAGGGTATCCCGGTGGACTGGATGCCAGAACAGGCGCGCCCCTGGTGTTGTATTTCGACGTGACCGCTCGTGGCGCGGAGGACAAATCCAGCCTCGACTGGATGCGCAAACAATTCCGGAAACTCAATATCCAGCTTGTGGTCCGAAGCACGGACTATAACCGCTTCCAGGACAAGATACGCAAGGGGAATGCGCAGATTTTCGAATGGGGCTGGAACGCGGACTACCCCGATCCGGAGAATTTCCTTTTCCTGCTGCACGGCCAGCAGCTCAAGGTCGGTCACGAGGGGGAAAATGCCGCCAATTATTCCAACGACGAATATAACAGGCTATTCGATCGGATGAAGAATATGGAAAACGGCCCGGAGCGCCAGCACATCATCGACAAGATGATAGCCATTCTGCGTCACGATGCCCCCTGGCTTTGGGGGTACCATCCCAAGGATTACGGGCTGTATCACGCCTGGTATGACAATGTCAAACCTAACAGACTGTCCAACAATAACATCAAATACTTCCGCATAGACGCCGCACTGCGGGAACAGAAGCGGCGGGAATGGAACAAGCCGGTGCTGTGGCCGGTCATGCTGGGCGTGATCGTTCTGGCGGCAATCCTGATTCCCGCCGTCGTTGTATACCATCGCAAGGAACGAGGAACGGGAATCCAGAATGGCTCGTAAAAAACCGTTGACCCGGGTGCTTATGGAACCTCTGAATGAGAACATGATCTTATTCATCCGGTTGCCGGGTGCATGTGCGGCATCTCGTCCATCCGTTCGTTGAATGCTTAATTACATTATCCGGCGAGTCTTTTACGCCATTCCCATTCTGATCGGGGTGAACCTCATTACCTTCGCGTTGTTCTTCGTCGTCAATACGCCCGACGACATGGCGCGGATGCAGCTGGGTATCAAGCGGGTAACGCCCGATGCGATTGCGAAGTGGAAGCAGGAGCGCGGCTACGACAAGCCGCTCATGTTTAACGGATCGGAGGCCGGCATCGCCAGATTTACGCACACTATTTTTTTCGAGAAATCGGCCGCCATGTTTGCTTTCCGCTTCGGGCAAGCCGACGACGGACGCGACATTGCCCGCGAAATCAAAACAAGGATGATACCCAGTCTCGCCATCGCGCTGCCCGTATTCGTTCTGGGGCTCGGGGTCTACATTGTGTCCGCATTGATCATGGTATTCTTTCGCGCAACCTATGTGGATTTCTGGGGAGTGGTGCTGTGCGTCGCCCTGATGTCCATCTCCAGCCTGTTCTATATCATCGGCGGACAATTTCTGATCAGCAAGTTGTGGCATCTGGTGCCGATCTCGGGGTATGGAGAAGGGTTGAACGCCGTCAAATTCCTGATTTTACCGGTCGTTATCGGCGTGATTAGCAGCGCCGGCGCCAACACACGCTGGTACCGCACCCTTTTCCTGGAGGAAATGAGCAAGGACTATGTCCGTACCGCTCGTGCCAAAGGTTTGCCGGAAAGCCTGGTACTGTTCAGGCATGTGCTCGGGAATGCGATGATTCCCATACTCACCGGGGCAGTCGTGGTCATCCCGTTGCTGTTCCTTGGCAGTCTCCTTTCGGAATCGTTTTTCGGTATTCCCGGGTTGGGCAGTTACACCATCGACGCGATCAACTCCCAGGATTTCGCGGTGGTACGCGCCATGGTTTTTCTGGGATCCCTGCTTTACATCATCGGCCTGATATTGACCGACATTTCCTACACCCTGGTTGATCCGAGAATAAGGCTGCAGTGATCCTTCGACCAAGATAGTCATGCCGTTCGAACCCATCATTCTCTGGACAGATGCGCTCGTCTACCTGCTGGTGGCGGTGATAGGCGTTTTCGCCTGGCACGTGCGGCGCAGCGAGCACCTGCTGGTGCCATGGCGGCGGGTGGGACATAGTGCGAGCGGCATGGCGGCGCTGACGATATTGATGTTCTTTATCGTTATCGGGCTGCTCGATACCGTGCATATGCGACCGGCGGTAATCGATAACGAGACCGCTCAAAAAACGTACAGTGTCGAGGTGTTGAGCCTGCTCGATGTCATTGCGGCGCCGCTGCGAACGCAGGTGGAAAAAACCTATTCTTCGCCCTTCGCTGCGCATCTTTACGCCAAGGAGACGGTGGATCTTCCTGACGGCGGACAGGCACGGGAATTTCCGCGGCTGAAGTTCGGCGCGGCGCATCTGCAGGATCCCGAAGTGCAGCTCGTCGAAGACGTCATCTGGCGAGCCGCTGGGGGCGGCGGCCTGGGGCTTCTTCTCTGGTGCCTTATCGTGGCATCGTTGAGCGCGGCATTGGCTCGCCGTGACGGCCGGGCGTTCATGTCGGCACTTGCCGGCATCT